>DPSW01000005.1:7096-13920 GCA_003527145.1 Clostridiaceae bacterium
AATCTGATGGCTCAGGATCTCTGACATCTAAGCAATGTCTAAGCTCAAAGAAAAACAGCGGGTATTTAATGTCTATTGCTATTATAAGAAATAAAATTATGGCTAATATTAAATATTCATATTCCCCACGTATTGTATCGTTAGCAAAGGATGCAAAGTCCGCTACGCTTTTTAATGATACTTTATAGTCAGCACTATAAACTGCCTCTAAGCCGAGCGAAACTCGAACATCAGCGTAATCCATCAGCGGTTCGCCATTTTTATCAAACATAAACTGGCTTCCTTTTTGATATTCGCCCTCAAAAATTATGTTTCCATCTTCATCTTCAATATTTTCAATACCTAAACCCCAATTTTCAGCGTTTTTAAAATTTACAATATATTGCTTATTAATATTATTCGGAAGCCTGTAAATTACCTCAGCACTACTGCCTTCATTTTCAAGTCCTTTGACTGTGATGTGTATATCACCATATTTACTTTTGCCTATGTAATGATTATCAGAAGCCGCAACCTCTTTTACGAGAAATGTGCGTTCATAATATGCTCCTATAGTGAAAAAGGCCTTAAAATAAAAAATCAATACTATTAATAGAATAATCGGCAACAAAATCTTCAAAAATATGTCTTTTGAACTCATCTGCTTTATTTTTTCAGCAATCATGGCTTTCTCCTTTTTATTTATATCCGGCGAGTATCTATCTCCATAGGACGTTCTTGCTATATTTGTATATTTCATAATAAACTCTGTTTTCGCATCTGTATACCCATCCCTGTCATGTTCAATTCTTTATAGCAAATTGTTTCCAATGCAAATATCTCCCCTGCCAGCACCTCGCGTTTATCCGCCCTCGAAGCGGAAATGGGGTACTATATGCAGTTGTCCTCTTTCAATTCAAGAACGCGATAGATTACAACCACTCCCATAAGTTCAATGCACCTTTTGCCGGAATAGGTTCTATAAGCATTTTTACATCATGAAGCTTCCATCCATATCGCCCAGCTGTATAATTACCAAATGCAAGCTCATTTCCCTCAATCTTTGTACACCCGAAGTCCATAAGGCGGCTAACTCCATCTGCTTCATCGTAAAAAATTTTACAACAATCAAGCAATGTACATACAGCGACAACACAACCGGTAGGCAGATTATCAGATGTATATCCATGTGCCGCCAAAACGGATTTATAGGGTTCCCGTTCACATATTTTCTTATCAATTTTCTTTCCGGCATGTATTGCCAGTTCTCCTTGATACAAGGTTCTCCACGACCTAGTCTCAATCTTCTTTTCTTTCATAGCTATCAATGTTGCCCAAGGCTGTATTAATGTCAATGCCTTCATATATTCGCCTGCTTTCTTATGCATCAAATAAAAATTGCGTAACAATTTTTATCGGGTACGTGGTGCGTAGCCTAGGGTCACTTCTATGTGGTCTTGGTACGGGGTTCGAGTGTTATAGCAGCGCTCTGGAGTCTGACTCAAAAGGAATACCCTAATCCTCGTGCCCCGTACCTTGCACCTCGCAGCCATAAAAAATACTTCGCATTTTTAATATNNGTCGCATTTTAAAACTATTGTAAATTAACAAAGCCATTAAAGCTTCATATGCTGCTGTCTTATTCTGAAATATTAATTCTTTCTCCGCAATGCTGGCAATGAAATACATGTTTTTTAGCATACATCAATCTTTCAAGATTTTCAAAGCCTCCACAATTAGGACATCGCAGCCTCTTTCTATCTAAAACAATATAAGAAAATAGGAAGATTGCTGCAAAGACAAACAAAGGCCATTTGATACATCCACCAGCTATTGTAATTCCAAATAACACAGCTAAAGCAACACCAAGGTTGATATCTTTTGCTGATATGGACTTCATGCATTAACCTCCTCTAGATAACTCATATCCAACTTATTACAACCCAAATATTTAAACATAACACTGCTATAAAAGCAGCTAAAAATGTATATGAAAACAAATATTCGTTTTCTTTTCTCTGACTAATGAAGAGTCGAATCAGCAAAAGCTCCCAACTAACAAAGAAAACTAACCATAGCAAACGTGACCTTATAATAATACTAGCAAGAAATAGAACACTGGCCAATAAATTAAGCCTTCTCATTGAAAGAAAATTTACTAATTGTTTTATTTCTGACATCGATGCTCCTCCTCATATATTGAATAAGTTTTTAAGTAAAAATTGAAGCATCTGTTATTCACCACTTATAGACCTAATGCATTTAAGAAAAGTTCCATTGTTATACTTATATATCTAAATGCTACCATATGAATTGTGCAGTTTCAAGCACAGTTATTACTACCACCATGCTTCCCTCACTGAGTTTTCTAACTTCTTTTCCATCTATTCCATTACCTTCCCATGCTTTGAATAATAGTTTTTAAAATGTTTATTTACTTATGCTTATATATTATAATTATCATATAATACGATCTAACCACAATGATAGGAGCGATATGCATTGGATAGCGCTATAGTTAATACAGAGCTTTCAAAAACAAAAAAAGCTGCAGCAACAGCCCCTTACAGGGATGATATGCTGAAGCTTCTGGCTATGATCACCATGTTGATAGATCACATCGGCTACATGTTTTTCCCTGATTATAGAATATTTAGAACTATAGGCAGATTAGCCTTTCCTATCTTTGCATATCAANNGAGTGTGGGCTATATAAAAACTTCAAATTTGAAGAAATATGCATCAAGGCTTTTAGTCTTTGGATTGATATCTCAGATCCCTTATTCGTTTTTTTCACCTGATTTGAAATTTGCGCCGTTTAATCTGAACATAATGTTTACACTCCTTACAGCCTTGGGTATTCTTTATATGTATGATATGGGCATAGCTAAGATCAAATCCTTTAAGAGCAATAATAGCTATACAGATTTATTCTTTGGAGCAGCAGCATTTTTAGGCATCTTGGCAGCGTTGGCAGTGCCGGAGCTTCTGGAGGTTTTATCCAACAGGAAATTTCGCCTGGAATATGGAATATACGGATTGCTGATGATGCTTTTATTCCATATAAATAAGAACAGAAGAGCTTCAATGGTCATAAGCTATGTATTCTTATCACTGTTCTATTCATACTTTACAGGGGTGAAGCTGCTTGCGCCGAATTCATTGGATTGGGCAAAAAAGCTGAAAATCACATGGACTTATCTATTCAGCTTTGATGAGGTCTGGAAAAGGATCGTGAATTATAGAGGCGGGCTCGCAAAATTGGAAGGCTTCTTCTTCCAATCGAGAAGCATATTCGCCTTAATACCTATCTATACCTTTGGATTATTTGACGCAAGGATTAGGCTCAACAAATATATTGGATATTTATTTTATCCTGTGCATATAACGATTTTGCTTTTGATAACAAAGTTCATATGATTTGCAATGATGCTTATAAAGCATCAAAACCCAGCTTCCTCATCTACGATAAAAAGCTTCATTCTATCTTTTACAAATTGGCCTTCTATGATGACTAAGTTAAAGCATACCCTCTCATCCGATTTGCAGTCTATACATCTATTCAACTGCAAGCATGGAGGATTATAACCGGCCCTTCTCGCATTCATCGGGGCCGATATGTTTCTGGCTCTTTTTACTGCATCATCTAAGGTGCCGCAAATCTTGTTCCTGCCGATAACTATTATTACATTATCGGGCCCATATATCATTGCAGCCGCCCTGTTTCCACTGTGGTCTATATTGACTATATGCCCTTCTTTTGAAACAGCATTGGTCCCTGTTATGTACCAATCGGCCAATAATGACTTTTTCTTTACCTGTTCGCTCTCTGCCTTGTTTTCAGCCAGCGTTTTGTCGAATACAATATTCCCTCTTTCCTTTAACAGCTTAGATATATTCATATCCTTTAGGGTTTTAGAATTTCCAACACCTACCGAGCNNAGCTGTCTGGAGGTATCAGCTCAATCATTCTATCTTTGGCTTCTTCCAATGTTTCAAAAAAAGAGACCTCTATATTTCTCGACTTAAAGTTTTTTATCATCTCTGCTTTCATATTATCGTCCATATAAACCCTCCTGCACAAACCATATTACTTGAAATAAGAAAAAAGCTGAACAGAACAGCAATTTCATTTGACCCCTTCTATCTCCAGCTTCAATCTATTAAAGTATTCCCCCATGAACATAAGTCTTTCCTTACCGATTTCTCTCGCTTTGTCTGTATACAATCTATCCACAATCTTTTTAAATTTTACTTCATATTCAACGAAAGGCGTATGTTTTGAAACATCTTTTAACCTTCCGTTTTCAACGGTATTTGATT
The DNA here is from genome assembly GCA_003527145.1 of Clostridiaceae bacterium. GTDB lineage: Bacteria > Bacillota > Clostridia > Lutisporales > Lutisporaceae > Lutispora. The sequence goes on from DPSW01000005.1 coordinate 11,399, forward strand.
CAAGATAGTCTTTAAGCGGCTCATCTGCTATTAACCTTTGTCCAAACTGTCCTGCTAAAATAAATGTACGGGCAATACCGGTCGCACCTATAGCATCAAGCTTATCTGAATCAAAAAGTATTTTTGCCTCTATTGAGTTGGGCTCATTTCCTGTTCTAAACCTATGAGCTATAATGCAGTGCTTTATCTTTTGGATTTTCTCCTCTTCATATTCCAGCTTTCTTAATATGCCGTCTGCAATTTCACTGCCTAAAATAGCATGGTCAACTTTTCCTGATTTATCTTTGCTCTCCTCTACCCGGGCAATATCATGCAATAATGCTGAGGGAATCAGTATTTCCATATCAACGTCTTTCTCATATTTCGCAATCAGCAGGCAAAGCTTATAAACTCTAAAAACATGGTCCAGGTTATGAGCAGAACAGGTCAATTTGTCTTCAACGATTTCCAGGATTTCATTATACTTTGTATCTATATTCATAAATATTTCCTCTGCAATATAAAATGATTTCTTAACTCACGATACTAAACATATGCTATGCTGTCAAATTAGTTTTCAAGGATGGTGATTAACCCAAAGCCCTTATGCTCCAAGTACAGCCATATCCTCCCCCAATTCTTCCTTTATGCTCCGGTAGATTTGATAGAATTTGAAAATGGCCACTGATATCACCCCTCATTCTTTTTTTCTATGATTAAAGCATTTTGTCGCCCAATTGTTCTCTTTCAGGTTCTTTCTCAAAATAAACTGCTCTTAAGGCTTTTATACTATTAGGTGAAAGCAGCAAATCTTCATCTGTCACCCACTGATCTACTGCACCTATCGGGAATGTAAGGTTTGATAACTCTCCCCTTATACCCTGTTTGAGTTCCTCTATAACAACATCTAAATCAAAGGCGGACCATCCCCGGCTCATGCTAGGGGATCTCTTAAAGTCAACCTTTTGTATTAAGCCCATGTCCATTTGATATTCAATTAAAGTTTCTATTATCTTATTTACCTTTGAGCATGCAATGCCAATATCCTTAACTGTGAAGATGCTCTCAAGCTCTGATCCTATTTCATTTGCAAGACATGGCAATTTATAAAATTGCCTGTGAACCCACTTTATGTAGCTCGGTTTATAAACTCTATTCAATAAGAAAATTAAACTGATAATCCTTTTTACAGTTTCATTAAGGCTCAATCTAGCAGAAATAGCATCTCCTCTTTTATTGCATAAAACAATAAGATCCAGTTCCCAGCTAATTGTCGTCCATTGATAGGCAAGCTTATATTTCCAGACATTATCAGGATAATAATGAATATCTCTCCTGAAATCATTCAGTACTCCAAGCCCATCATAAAATACCTCTCCTGATGTCAGCTCTAAAAGTTTTTGCTCCGGTATAAGCAGCCATTCAAGGTCCGAGTATGGGAAAAGCACATCACCAATGTAGTACTTATGCAGACGCTGGAATGTTGAAATTGCCACCATAGGAAAACCTTCGCTATCGTTTGTTGCCTTAGGCAGACCATCCATTGGATCTACTTTAAACCTGGTAGGAAAGCCCTGGTAAACTAGCGGCAGTTCACTAAGAAATATTCCCCAGAGCTTTTTGCCGCTGACAGCATAATCCTCGTTTGACAGAAATATCTTAGGTTTGGGTCCCCAGCCATAAAATTTTGATATCTCGTCATCATTTCCCAAAACCTCCGAGCCCCAGCCGATTAAAGCAGCTGAATGGCCTTCTGCCATTGAAGGAAAATATTGTTTAATCAATTTTAGCACCCATTCAAAATAAAAGCTTCTAGTCAATTCTAAGCACTTCATAGTTCTCACCTTTTTATATCAAGCCCCAAGGATGGATTGAGGATTGACTGTATTATATTTTTAGACCTTATTATTTTTTCATCGGTATCAACTACTTCAAATATAATTTTCCCGTCATATCCTTTNNTCCTTTTAAATAGTTTTGAAAGATAAGCTCGAAATCCAGATCCCCTTCTCCTATAGGAAGGTGCTCATGGGCCTCACTAAAACGCTTGTCTGCTATATGCAAGCACTTAGGAAACTTAACTTCAAGGATTTCTTGCAGATGCTTATAGTCATCTATATGAGCAATATCAAGAAGCAATTCAACATCGGGATTTCTATCAAATACTACTTTCAAATCATTTGGAGTGTAATTAATCTTGTCAATTATACTATTATTCTCAATGTATAGCTTTATATTGTTTTCTCTAAGCAGTTGATTCGTTTTATAAATATTATCTGCAAGCAAATATATGGTTTCTGAATCTATCGGAAGACTTTCACATACAGGATGTATGATAACTTCCCTATGATTCAAAGATTTTAATATCTGAATCAATTGACTATTGTACTTATCATAATCGTCAATGTCATAAACTGCATGAATTATTACCGGGAACCTTGAATTTAAGATATATGGCTCTTTTGGAGATAATACTTTGTCAAGTATCAAGTCACCTTTCTTAAACCAAATTTGCATGAAATCAAATTTATTTGACTCTGAAA
>DPSW01000463.1 GCA_003527145.1 Clostridiaceae bacterium
CTTTTTAAAACTACAAATGCATTTATTGCAACTTATCTATCAACTTCTTGAGCTTTTACATATACTCATTATAACACTATAAAAAAAGCACAGAAACCAGCTTAAGGTATCTGTGCCATCCTATTAAAAGATATCTATCTTATTTATAAACTCTATCTTTTCGCCTTCATGAACCGTAAAGACTTTTTCCCTTAACTTTCTATGTTTGCTTTCGGGATCTGTGGAAATAACATCTTCGATTATAATATTTATCTTCCATAGTTTGCCTTCTTCCTTTAAAATAAACTTTTTGTATTTTTCCAAGGGCATATCTAAACCCCAATCTGCTGTTTGCTTTGTATAAACATATTTAGAGCTTCCATCCTTGCTCGTATAAACATTGGATGCGTACAGAGGCTCGATTTCTGCCGACGGATACCCTGCCTCTTTGACCAGCTTATCAAACTTATCTTTTAGCTCAATAAGCCTGCCTTCGTCCGCATCTAAAACTTCTTCCATGGAGACATAATTTGCAAGCGTGCGTATGCCATTTGAATATATATAAAATTTATCTTTTTTCTTTTGGCTGTCTAAATATCCTGAGCTCGAGTGCATAAGAGGTGCTATTCTTTTTTCATATGTCCTAAAATTAATAGCCAGTGTATAAAATCCATATTCTGCTTGTTCAAACTCTTTGATTGTATTTATGATTTTATTTTCTTCAGATTCTGTATTGCTGCATGCAACGAATAAAAAAATTGTAAAAATGATCAGGCAAATAACTTTTCTTTTCATANNTGGAAAGGTTTAACACTGTAAACGATACACTATTTTAAGCTTATATTATGGGGAAAGAGCGAAAAAGTAAATAGTTTCAGGACAAGAGGTAAGATATTAAGGATGAAAGGCAAGTACAGGTGATTAAACATGCATGAATACATCTCGAAGATATCTATATATGAGAATGGCAAATTTTAGTTTTTATATGTTTTTACGTTGACATAAAATAGAATCAGTAATATACTACAATTAGTAGTTTACTAAATTACTAATTGTAGTATATCTATTGGAGGTTAAAATTTATGAAGATACCAACTACTTTGAAGCATAAACCGGTTATAGTATCTGAAAACTATGAGAATGTTGACGGCAGATACGCATATAATACAGATGCCAAAGGCCTTTCTTTGGGATTAGCCCAGTGGAATGACCGGGGCAAGGTGGATATTTCGGCCAAGGTTTGGAGGTACACGGGAGAAAAGTGGTCGAGACAGTCTGAAGAATTGCCGCTGCACAGAGTGCTTGATCTGGCAATACTTGTTTGCAGGACAAAGCTCCACTTTAGAGAGGCTTATCGATATGAGAAGCTGTATGACCCTGAGAAACCTGTTATAGACAGGGTTGNNGGTTTGCAGGGTGATGCTATGACTGTGGCCGTGTGCACCGATAATGAAAAGATTGATGAGGATATAAAGCTTTTCAGGCAGGCCCTTGAAAGCGATGATGAGCTGATTGGCGAAAGATTGCGCACATTATCAAGAATACTGAAAGAAATGGGGTACTGATATATGAGCAAAACCAGGAAAGAAGTCAATATGTCTGCTTTCTTAGATAAGGACGGCAAGATAAAACAATGGCCTGCGTCCAGCAGGGCCAAGACAGCCGTCCTGGCATATCTGGCGGGCAAATTTGAAAAAAACAGGATATATAATGAAAAAGAGGTCAACGGTATCATCAATTCGTGGCATACCTTCGGAGATTATTTCATATTGAGAAGATCCCTTATAGATTACAAATTTCTTGGAAGGACTGCCAATGGAGCTGAGTATTGGGTGATCGCAAAAGAGGATGAAAAAGGGGGTGACAGCTGATGGATAGAAAAAAAGAGCTTAAGGAATGGTATAAGAATATGAAGCCCGATATGGGCATATTTATGGTTCGATGTAAAGAAAATAACAAGTGCTATATCCAAGCAACCCATGATCTGAAAGGGGTTATAAATGGTGCTAAAGTCCGTCTGGGATCAGGGATGCACCCCTGTAGGGAGCTGCAAAAGGAATGGAATGAGTTTGGCGAAGATAATTTTGTGATTGAGATACCCGAAAAGCTTGAGTATGATAAGGACGAAACCAAAACCGATTATAAGGACGATTTGGCCCTTCTGCAGATGATCTGGGAAGAAAAGCTGGCCAAAGAAGGCATGGAATTCTATAAAAAATAATTTACACCTTGTGCAGCAAAAAATCTATGATATTGATCGACTTAATACCGTCATAAGAAGAAATATAGCTTTTATCCATAGACAATACTATTTTTTCGTAGTTGTCCCGTATTATTCTCAATGGACGCAGCTCACGCTCTCTGACCTCTTCGCCGGACATTGTTTCCGTAACCTGTATATAAAGCTTTTCATTTGGCTTTTGCGCTACAAAATTGACCTCGGTTTCTCCTACTTTGCCGATATAAACTCGATAATCGCGGCGCAAGAGTTCCAAGTAAACTACATTTTCAAGCATATGCCCCCGGTCCGCATCGCGATATCCAAGGAGCATATTGCGAAAGCCCAGATCGATGATATAATTTTTTTCCAGAGTCTTTAGCAGCTGCTTGCCTTTTACATCATAGCGCCCTGCCTGATAAAATATAAAAGCGTTTCGAAGCATTTGTATATATTTATCGACGGTCTTACCGGCAATGCTTTTGTCCGATTTCTTTTTTTCTCTTTTGATATCGCCTTCATCCGATAGAATATTTCCAATATTGTTGGGAGAGGTTATGCTGCCGATATTATTGCACAGGAATAATACAAGCTTGTGCAAAAGATGCTGATCGACTACGCTTCAAATCAAAATCCTTCAATATATTAACGCCGTTATAGGATTTTCCCAAACCTTGGATTTCTAAAACACAGCTCATTTACTCATTCCCCATTTCCTGATGGTCTGCTTTTCCAAAACAGTAAATAGCAGTTNNGACTCCCATAACAATAATTACTATTAGTCCCGCAAACATACCCGGCGTGTCCATAAACACTCTTTGCTTAAAAATATACCAGCCTATTCCGCCTTTTCCTCCTGCAGCGCCAAAAATCATCTCTGCGCTGATTAGGGCTCTCCAGGCTCTGGCCCACGATATTTTTAAGCCTGCAATGATATAAGGCATAGATGCAGGAATATAAATATCCTTAAATTTATCAATGCCTGCGACTCCTATTAATTGGGCTGTTTCACCATATATTCCGGGTATGCTTTTTATGCCTGTCTTAAGATTTAAGAGCAGAGGCCAAAGAACAGAATGGAAAATTATAAAAATAACCGATTTGCTCCCCGTCCCGAACCATAAAATAACCAGGGGCAAAAGTGCAATACCGGGCAGAGGATGTATGATGGAAATCATAGCGTCTACAAAGCTTTCAAATATAGCACTTTTCAAAGATAAAATCACCATAACCGCAGAAAAAGCAATGCCTAATATCATGCCTAAGCTTATTAACTCTATGGAATAAAGCAATTCATTGATAATATTTCCACTTGTGACGGATTCCTTCAAGGCTTGAAGTATCTGGCCCAAGGATGGAAATATTAAGGGATCAAAAACTCCTGTATAGTATATGAGCTGCCATGTTATAAGTATCATCATAAACCATATTGCTTTATTTTTCATGAATTTCATCATCCCATACAATATCTTTTTCAGCAGGCATATTTTTGATATATCCATTTTTGCTCATAAACTCTCCGAATTCCTTAATTCCTGATACCTCAGTGCTGTATGATGCTCCAGCCGTATTCATGTATTCATTTACTTCCTTCTCTTCCATTCCATAGGCTTTTGCCAATATTTTTATGCTTTCGTCAGGGTTTGCTTTAATATATTCTACAGCCTTATCAACGGATTTGATCATTGCTTGATATGCTTCAGTCTTGCCCTTTCTAAATGCTTCCGCAGCTACTCCAACAATAAAAGTAAAATCCTTCCCCAGTGCCTCCTTGCCATCGAGGACTATATGTATTCCCGGTGAAGCCAGCTCCTTTTGCATATAGGGAGGCGTTGTGAAATGAGCGGTGATATCTTTTCCTGAAAGCAAAGCGTTAGTGGCATCAGGGTGAGATAGGGTGACTAATATGTTATCAAATCTATGGGCATCGCCGAATTGTTTTTCACATGCCATAGATAATAAAATATGCTGCACACTTCCAGGCTGGGGTAATGCTATTCTGTCGCTGCTGCTTATATCCCCCAGCGACAGCACTCTCGGATTATTGCTCACCAATGCCGTTGGCACCGATGACAAGCCGCTGAATATACCCCATTTCATTCCTTTATCATATCCTATGAGAAATGGAGGAATAGCCATAAAGCCAGCATCTACTTCCCCGGCCATCATAGCTTCTCGTATAGCGGCAGTGTTTCCAAGCTG
>DPSW01000378.1 GCA_003527145.1 Clostridiaceae bacterium
GATCAGGGCTGCAAGAATGCTTTGGTGCCAAATAGTAAGAGCCTACGGAGGAAACAAAGAATCTCAAAAAATGTTTATTCATGCTAAAACTTCCTCCTGGACAAAGACGGTATATGATCCTTATGTCAATATGCTTAGGAATGCGTCTGAAGCATTTTCAGGAGCTATTGCAGGGGTTGACAGTATGCACGTCGCTTCTTTTGACGAGGCTGTCCGGGAATCTGATGAGTTTTCAAGGAGAACCTCGCGAAATGTACAAAACATTCTTCAAGATGAGTGTCATTTTACTCAGCCCATTGACCCGGCAGGAGGATCCTGGTACATTGAAGCCCTTACACGGCAGGTTGCTGAAAAAGCCTGGAGCCTTTTCCAGAAAATCAGCGGGTCTGGAGGCATATATGAAGCTTTGAAAGCAGGAACGCTGCAAAAAGTCATTGAGGACAAATATGAAGAAAAATTTACTGCTATGTCTAAGAGAACTCATGTATGGGTAGGAACAAACATGTATCCCAATTTGTCTGAAGAAAAGCTGACGCCCAGGAGCATAGATTATAGCCGGTTCAGAAAAAAACGCATTCAGGAAGTGCAAGATTACAGGTTGTCAAAAGACATGTTCATGCTTCTTGACGCTCTGATCCAATTGAATATGAGTGACATAGAATTGGTGGATAACGGTATAGAAGCTGTACTGGCAGGTGCAACATTAGGAGATATTTCCGAAATAACTTCAGATGGCGTAGTACATGCAGAGCATATAAAGCCTGTCAAGAGACAACGTGGTGCCGAACGCTTTGAGCATTTGCGGATGCGTTCGGAAGAAATCAGGAAGAGTCACGAAGATGCGTTAAAAGTATTTCTTTTCAATATGGGGCCTATTCCACAGCATAAGGCGAGAGCAGACTTCTCAGCCGGCTTCTTTGAGACTGGCGGATTTGAAGTGCTCAAAAACAATGGTTTTGAAAGCATAGATGAAGCTGTGGAAGCAGCATTAGAATCTAAGGCCTCTATTGGCATCATATGCTCCACGGATGATACTTATTCTGAGCTTGTACCCGCTATTGCGCAAAAAGTTAAAGCCTTAAAACCCGAATTCAGATTGATAGTTGCTGGAAAGCCTGCAAAGGAGCTGGAGCCTGAATACCGGGCTGCCGGGGTGGATGACTTTATATTTTTAGGAGCCAACTGTTATGATATTCTGAAGGGAATTCAAAAGGAGATGGATAGCAATGATTAATCATCCCGACTTTTCAAAGCTAAAGCTGGATACCACAGGGGAAGCTTCCTCCCGGGAAGCCTGGGAGGAAGCCTTTAGATATTCTGCCGGCCAGAAGCCTGAAAGCTATGATTGGACTACAAATGAACAAATAAAAGTAAAGGCATTATATACAAGAAGCGAATATTCAGATTTTGAGCATTTAGGCTTTACCGCCGGTGTGCCGCCTTATCTGAGAGGGCCTTATGCAACCATGTATGTGACCAGGCCCTGGACCGTTCGTCAATATGCCGGTTTCTCCACCGCTGAAGAAAGCAATGCCTTTTACAAAAGAAATCTGGCGGCGGGTCAGAAGGGTCTTTCTATTGCATTCGATCTTGCGACTCACAGGGGCTATGATTCCGACCACGAAAGAGTAGTAGGAGACGTAGGCAAGGCAGGAGTTGCAGTCGATTCCATGCTGGATATGAATATTCTTTTTGACAGCATTCCCCTTGATAAAATGTCTGTTTCAATGACCATGAATGGTGCGGTTTTACCCGTGCTGGCTTTTTATATAGTAGCGGGAGAGGAACAGGGTGTTCCGAAGGAAAAGTTGTCCGGTACTATACAGAATGATATATTAAAGGAATACATGGTAAGGAACACCTATATTTATCCTCCGGAAATATCCATGAGGATTATTGCGGATATATTTGCTTATACATCCAAGCATATGCCCAAGTTTAACTCAATTTCTATATCCGGCTACCACATGCAAGAAGCCGGGGCAACAGCCGATATAGAGCTGGCTTATACATTGGCCGACGGTTTGGATTATATAAGAGCGGGGATAAAGGCAGGCATTGATATTGATGCCTTTGCACCAAGGCTATCCTTTTTCTGGGCTCAGGGCATGAATTATTTTATGGAGATTGCCAAGATGAGAGCTGCCAGAATGTTATGGGCAAAAATAGTTAATGGTTTTAATCCAAAGGATATGAAATCCTTGGCTCTCCGAACACATTCCCAGACATCCGGATGGTCTTTGACGGAGCAAGACCCCTTTAATAATGTGACACGAACATTGATTGAAGCCATGGCAGCATCTTTAGGGCATACCCAGTCTCTTCACACCAATGCCCTTGATGAAGCCATCGCCCTGCCTACGGATTTCTCTGCACGGATTGCAAGAAACACTCAGCTCTATCTGCAGGATGAAACAATGATCTGCAAGGTTATAGATCCCTGGGGCGGTTCTTATTATGTGGAAAGGCTGACCCACGAGCTGGCAAGGAAGGCCTGGAATCATATTCAGGAAGTTGAAGAATTAGGTGGAATGGCAAAGGCTATTGAGACCGGATTGCCAAAGATGAGGATAGAAGAAGGTTCTGCAAGGCGGCAGGCAAAAATTGACTCTGCCAAGGAAGCTATTATAGGTGTTAATAAGTATCGTCTAGATCACGAGGATCCTATAGAGATATTGGAGATTGATAATACGGCGGTTCGGGAGGCTCAAATAAAAAGGCTTCAGAAGCTTAAAGCTAATAGGGATGAAGCAAGGGTACAGGCAGCTTTGGCGGCAATAACAAAAGCAACGGAATCGGATGAAGGGAATCTGCTGGAGCTTGCCGTAGAAGCGGCAAGAGCCCGTGCCAGCCTTGGAGAGATATCCTATGCCATAGAAAAGGTAAAAGGAAGGCATCAAGCCGTTATCCGCTCAATTTCCGGTGTTTACAGCTCAGAATATGCTAAGAGGGATGATGTTGAAAAAGTGAAGCGGTTGACGGATCAATTTGAAGAGCATGAAGGGCGCAGACCCAGAATCTATATAGCAAAGATGGGGCAGGATGGACATGACCGGGGAGCCAAGGTGGTGGCCACAGCTTATGCGGATTTGGGATTTGACGTGGACATAGGTCCGCTGTTTCAGACCCCTGCCGAGGCAGCCAAGCAAGCCGTAGAAAATGACGTTCATATAGTGGGCATGAGTTCGCTGGCTGCAGGCCATAAAACACTGCTGCCTCAGTTGGTGGAAGAACTTAGAAAATTAGGCCGTGAAGATATAATGATCATTGCAGGAGGGGTTATTCCCGCTCAGGACTACGACTTCCTCTATGCTCATGGGGCATCCTTGATCTTTGGGCCTGGCACTATTATCACTGTTAGTGCAGAAAAAATGATAAAGGAGCTTAACCGGAGGTTAGGATATGGTGAAAAAGATGGAAGCCAATAGCAAAAAACCAGAATGGGTTCCGGAAGATGCCAAAGATGAATATGCAACAAAAGTTTTGGAAGGCGTTATAGGAGGCCATGACGGCATGATGTATTCGAAAACGGTTGCCCACACCATATCTCCATCATCTCTTAGAAAGCAATTAACAGTCGATGATTACTTTGAAGGTATTATGAATGATGACCGGACTATTATGGCGAGAGCCATCACCCTTATAGAGAGCAATGCTTCCCGGCATTTTGACCAGGCACAAGAGCTGCTTTTAAGGCTCCTTCCTTATACAGGAAAGTCAATACGGGTAGGTATTACAGGGGTGCCGGGAGCAGGAAAGAGCACTTTTATTGAAGCTCTGGGAATGCACCTTTGCCGGAATGGCTATAAGGTAGCGGTGTTGGCCGTAGATCCAAGCAGTTCGGTTACAAAAGGCAGCATTTTAGGCGACAAGACTCGTATGGAAGAACTTTCGAGAGAAAAAAATGCTTTTATAAGGCCGTCTCCGTCCGGCGGAATGCTGGGAGGCGTCGCGCGCAAAAGCCGTGAAACGATGATGCTGTGCGAAGCCGCCGGCTTTGACGTATTGCTTATTGAAACAGTAGGAGTTGGGCAAAGTGAAGTGACGGTACGTTCAATGGTTGACTTTTTTCTTCTTATACTTATCACGGGAGCAGGAGATGAGCTTCAGGGCATGAAAAAAGGAGTTATGGAGTTGTGTGATGCAATACTTATCAACAAGGCAGACGGGGACAACAAGATAAAAGCCATGGCAGCCAAGGCAGACTACAATAAAATACTGCATTATCTTAGGCCGGCTACGGAAGGATGGGTTCCCCAGGCTTATACATGCTCTGCGTTATATAATGAGGGAATATCGGATATATGGAATAATATCCTAAGCTTTGAAAAAGCGACAAATGATTCAGGAGTTTTTGGCGAAAGAAGGAAGAATCAAACGGTTGACTGGGTATTTACACTGGTTATGGATCAGCTGAACCAACGATTTTTAAACCATGAGGGCATAAAAAACATCATGCCTCAAATAAAAAAAGAGCTTGTAGAAGGAAATATATCTCCTACACATGCGGCCACACGCCTATTAAATATATTTGACACAAAATAACGTAATTTATGCTATCTAAAGTATATCAAATTCTGACTTTATAGATAATGAAATTTTGAATTTTGTGAATCATATTATCGTTGAAGAATAAATCTCCCTATGATACAATAAAATTGAAAATTTAATAATGAACTTCAGGTTCTTTAAGATTAATAGGGAAAACGGTGCAAAACCGTTGCAGCCCCCGCTACTGTAATCGTGTACGAAATCA
>DPSW01000031.1 GCA_003527145.1 Clostridiaceae bacterium
AAATTAAAGCTCAAATGATGTTTTTTATTTTGCTTTATTATTAGATTAACTCTCCATCAATTCTCGATTTTATAGACATTTAAACCCTTGTGGCACAAGGCTTTGAAGTGTGCAAATTCTTGCAAAACTTAGCAATTTCAATGTTTAGGACAGATTTTACCTATATTATGGTAATTTCTGTCTTGAATCATCTTTTTCCTACAAAATATATGTTTATATTTCAAAAAGTGGTATAATATGGACAGGCATTTTGTGGGGAGGGTTATAAATGAATATTTATATTGATGAATCAAGCAGTATGACTCATGAAACTAATAGTTTGAAAAACAGATATTTTATTATAACCTTAGTTTTAGTGGAAAACCCAGATAAATTGCGAAAAATATATAGCCGTTTCGTAAGTAAAAATTTATCTGAATTAAAGAAAATAGATAAAGAACATAAAATGTTTGATGGCGATAAATTTCTGGAATTGAAAGGTTCTTGTTTTACTCCAGAAACGAAAAGAAATTTTGTACAATATTTTTGTAGAAATAATCATTTCAAATTATTATATATAAAAGTTGATAATTCATTAGCTACAGAGAATTTATATAAAAATAAAGCAAGAGNNAGCTTTAGAATATATGTGTAATAGAAAGTTTTTAACAGACAGAAATTGGATATTACACATTGATGAAAGGAACGTTAAAACTGAAGCAAAATATCAATTAAAAGAACATCTTATTACAGAGTTGTCAACAGGGAAAAATATAGTTGATGATATACAAGCAACTTACTTTGATTCTTGTACAAATAAACTTATTCAATTAGCAGATGTATTTAGCAATATTTTGTATTCTAACATTTTATCAAAAGGCTCTTATAATAAAGAAATTCAATATATGGTTGATANNNAGTAGTGTCAACAGTAAGTCCTGTATTTATGCTATTTTCTTGGTAAACACTATGTAATAGTGTCATAATATGGGCAATTGACACTACACAAAATATTGACAAGAATTATATTAAGGTGTATACTAATAATACGTTAACAGTAAGTCTTGATAATACGCCATTGTCTTGGTAAGTGATATGTGTTATCATCGTACTCAAGCGATTAACGTAGACTTAAAAATTAGACCTCCCTAATCGGAGGTCTTTTTATTATGTTGGGATGGTAGAAAATTTAATAGTGTTTATTGAAAACAGTTTAGATTGTGAGATTTAAGCTGTTTTTTTGTTTGGGGTGGAAAGAAAAAAGAGAAAGAAAGAAGGGCTAATATGGATGATTTAAAAAGGATTGATGACACTTTGGAGAAACATGAAAAAAGGCTAGATTCACACGATTCAAAAATTAATGCGTTAGAGAAAGATTCTACAGGTGCAATGAAAGATATTGGTTATTTAAAGGATTCTATAGAAAAATTAAACAAAAGCATAGACAAATTAATAATTGGACTTGATAGTTTAAAATTAAAACCGCTTAAAAAATATGAACAAGCATTTATGTACGGTGCTTGTTTTATTATTGCCTATGTTTTAGGCAAAGTATTATAGGGAGGGTATTATGTTACAAAATATTATAATTTATGGTGCTGTATGCACTTATGCAGCTATGGTACTAACAGATTTATTTAAAAGGTATGTTACAGATGAATATACAGGACTTGTAGCACTTGGTTTTACATTAATAGGTGCTTTTGTTTTTGATTTAGGTATTATAAAAGCATTGGGTTTTGACTATGTAAATACAATTCCTGCACATTATTTTGATTTATTGGTTACTGGTGTTGTAATGTGTAAAGGTGCTAATGCAATAAACGACATAAGAAGTAAGATGCATGGAGAAGTAATAATTAGTGATTTAGAGAAGGTGGGACAATGAAAATCTATCTTAGTGCCNNCATAACATTTATGCTGATAGAGTATTTAATGAAGAAGAGGTAATACATAAGTTAATTGAGCTAGAAAAACCTTTGTTAGTAAAATTAGGGCATGAGGTTAAGTGCAGTAATATTTCAAAGACGATGTATGATAATGTGTCAGAAGCTAATGATTGGAAAGCTGATATATACATAGCACAACATTCAAATGCTTGCACAGGCAAAAATGATGGAACATTAGGTTTGTATTATCCTTCAGTAAAATCTAAATTGCTTACAAAATGTATATATGAAGAAGTAGCAAAGACTACACCAAGTTCAGATGAAGGTATGAGAGAGGGCAAAGAATTATATGAATTGAGAAAAACAAGTATGCCAGCTACTTTAATTGAAATGTTCTATCATGATAATATTGCAGATATGAAGTTTGGGTTGCTAAATTTAGATAAGATTGCTGAAGCTGTTGTAAGAGGAATAGATAAGTATTGCAAAAGTATAAGGTAATTGGGAGGGCTGAAATTAGTCCTTCCTTGACAATACTTAATATTTTACATATAATTATTATCAAGTTATAGGATAATCAGTTTGACAATTTGAACAATAATCAGTTTGGAATGTAGTAATTCCAATGGCTACAGGGTGTAATGGTAGCACAACTGACTCTGGATCAGTTTGTTGAGGTTCGAGTCCTTAACCGGGAGCCATATGATTATAATACTTGCAAGGTTTTATGCTTTGCAAGTTTTTTTGTTTTATTTCTGATTTTACTTCTGACTTTTTTTAGTAATAAACAGCCTTAACACATTGACAAAGCATTGTTTTAAATATAACATTATATAATGTGCGATAGGTATTGCCGCACATAAAATTAATTTAGAGAAGTGAGTATTATGGAGCTATCGCAGAAAAATATTAAAAAGATTTTATTTATAGTCATGATTTCAGTTCTTTTCTATTCCGGGCTGCAAAACCTGACCTCAGTGATAAATTATTTAAAGTCGATTTTTGCATTGTTATCGCCGCTGATCATGGGATTGGCCATTGCGTTTATTTTAAATGTTCCTATGAAAATGCTGGAGCGCTTATTATTTCCTTTACCCAAGAAAACAATCATAAAAAAGATTAGCCGTATTACTTGCTTGCTCTTGTCTATTATCATGGCCTCAGCCATAATTTTCTTTGTAGCTTTTTTAGTTATTCCTGAAATGGTTGACACTTTCACCATTATAAAACACACGGCTCCAGCATTTTTTACAGAAATACAAATTTGGGCAGAGAAATGGTCTGGTCAGTTACCCGAGTTGAGACAATGGATAGTAAACTTACAGTTCGATTGGGATAGAATTGGGAGCTCTCTTGCAAATTTTATAAAAAGCGGCACATCTACAGTGTTAGGTTCTGCGCTGGCTGCTGTTTCTTCTATATTTAGCGGTACAGTTACTTTGGTGATGAGCATTATTTTTGCTATTTATATATTGATGAGCAAGGAGAAGCTGACTTATCAGGCGAAGCGGCTTATCTATGCATTCTTGCCTGAGAAAAGCGCAGACAGAATTGTTTATATATCCAAGCTCTCTTATAAAACCTTTTATAGCTTTGTCGCAATACAGTTTACAGAAGCTGTGATACTTGGGGCGTTGTGCTTTATGGGGATGATTATTTTCAGGTTTCCGCATGCGGCAACAATTTCTGTTCTTATCGGATTTACAGCATTGATTCCGCTGGTTGGCGCATTTATCGGAGCGGCTCTGGGCGTCTTTATGATTCTGATGGTGTCTCCTATCAAAGCATTATGGTTTATAGTATTTATAATTGTTTTGCAGCAGATAGAAGGAAATTTAATATATCCCCGTGTTGTGGGAACCTCCATAGGATTGCCGGCCATTTGGGTATTTGCTGCGGTTATATTGGGGGGAAGCACTTTGGGAATACTAGGGATGATGGTCTTTGTCCCCATATGCTCAATAATATACAAACTTATTGGTGAATCTGTATCTGTGCGACTGGCAAGTAAAGATATTAAAACAGAAAAAACAAATAGTATATAAGGAGTAAGAAGGATGAATTGGTTTAAAAAATTGATGATAGGACGCTATGGTATGGACCAGCTCTCAAATGCTATGCTTATGTTGAGCATTGTGTTTTTAGTTGTTAATTCGCTTATAGGATCAGGTATTTTCAATATTTTTGCTATGATAATTCTAATTCTGTGCTACGCCAGGATGTTTTCAAAAAACATTAATAAGCGGAGAGAAGAGAATATGAAATTTTTACAGTGGTGGAATCCAATAAAATTGAAGCTTATTCAGTTTGTAAATCGTGCAAGAGGCGGCAAATCGTATCGTTATTTCAAATGTACCCAGTGCGGGCAAAGGCTTCGGGTCCCAAGAGGCAAAGGCAAAATACGCATCATCTGTCCAAAGTGCCGCAATGAGTTTACCAAAAATACTTAAGCCTAAGTCCTATGGAGCAGCCATAGGATACTCTGGAAAACGACTGAGCATAAACATTATATAAAGTGTTGAAAATAAATATTTAGGAAGAAATATTCGCCGTTTCGATGTTAAATACATCTGGATCGGCTATTTTTCTATGACGGGCTTGTTTTTGAAGTTATTTTTTCTTAATAAGTATATAATAATTACATTAATATTAAATCTCATAGTCTTTTAATTACCCTCATCTATCACAAGAATCAGTATGCTAAGGAGGAGAAAGGAAAATGAAGAAGATTGCAATAATCAGCCCGGGAAAGGTGACTTCAATTAATCTGGCGATGCAGCTGGAGAAAATCTTTGGAGAATATGCGGAGATCGAGCCTTATTGTCTGGAAGATGATTTAGAATTTGATACGGCAAATACTCTTGTTGTTTTATCATCTCCTCAAACAATAGATAAAAAAGTTCAAAGCCTGATAGATGAAGGCATGAATTATGTCCCGGCTCGCAGGGTCATAAATCACAGGTATATTTCAGAACTATTGAGCCTGCCTAAAGCCACCGAGGTACTTCTAATTAACGACAGGGCTGAGTCTACCTATCAAGCTATAACTCAGCTGCAAGCCCTTGGAGTCAACTATATTAAGTATTATCCATATTATCCTGGAATAGCCGCATACCCAGGGCTAGATATAGGAGTTACTGTAGGAGAACCCCATCTTGTGCCCTATGAGGTAAAGAAGGTTATAGATATTGGCACGAGACAAATTGATATCACTACAGTAGCTGATATAGCTAAAAGGCTTGGCTTAATGGATGCCCTGGGCGACAGGCTTTCTTCCCAATATATTCATGAGATCATTGGACTTTTGAACAGGATCAATGATAGTGCAAAAGATATGAAAATTATCAGCAGCAGGCTTGAGACCGTTGCAAATTGTTTGACAAAGGCAATTATATACATAGACAAAGACGGAAATATAATAACCGGAAATCAAGAGCTTTATAATATTCTGGAATGCTCATGGGAAGATGTTATAGGAGAAAATATTATAGATATATTGCCGGAACTGGGTGAAAGCTATCATCATGACAGAATTGATGTTATTATGATAAAAGGAAAAGAACTGTTTGTTACCACTAAAGTGGTTAAAGGAAGCGGCAGTGAGGACGGAATCATATATACTTTCGAAAAAAGTGAAGATATTGAAAAAAATGAGCATGAGCTTCGCAGAAGGACAACAAAGTCTACAAGGTCAAATTTTTATACCTTTGATGATATCATATATGAAAGCAGCAGCATGAGCAGATTGATGGAGAACGTAAAAGGCTTTGCTGATACTGATTCCACAATTTTGATTCAAGGGGAAAGCGGCACGGGCAAGGAGCTGATCGC
>DPSW01000047.1 GCA_003527145.1 Clostridiaceae bacterium
TTTGAATCGTCCCTTCGTGGCGTCGGTTATCTGCAGGCCGCTGGGCGTCCGCTGGTATCAGCCACAGTTTCCCCTTTTTGACCGCATTGGGGATATGCCCAGCGGCCAAATGATAGTTGATCGACCGCCCGGAAATGCCCCATTTTTCTGCCGCTTCACTGGTTGTTATGTAATACATATCACCACTCCCTGTATGATTTCTATAATTCTATTATACTTCTTATATCGGAAAATTGTAAATAAAAGGGATACACAAAATTCTGCCGTAATCTATCTAAATTAGCGGCGAGCACACAAAAGTTATTTTCCCCTTGCTCCTGCATATACTGTATCAAGGCTCTATGAAACAATAAAGCGGGTGATATATATGTATAATAATAATTTTCGTACTTTCAGCGAATATATGAAAAAAGAAGACAATGCCCTTACAGCATCCATGGAGGATTACCTTGAAATGATATACAGGCTGTCCATGGATACCGGATTCACAAGAATCCATGAGTTGTCGTACGCCCTCAACGTACAGCCTCCGTCTGCAACAAAAATGGTGCAAAGGCTGGGTGAACTGGGCCTCTTAAAATATGAAAAGTATGGCGTAATAATCCTTGAGGAGGAAGGAAAAAAAGCAGGCGAGGCTTTAATCAGGCGTCACAACACCATCGAAGACCTTTTAAAGGTATTGGGCGTTGCTGAAAGGGCAATACTGGCAGAAACCGAAAAGGTTGANNATCAAAAAAAACCCGGATGTGGCCACCAGGTTTAATGCTTTTAGAAATTCAGAAGGATGAATGATAAGTATTCTGGCATAAAAAATCCGTGAAATATTGCAGGATCTTTCCTGTATGCTTCACGGGTTTTATTTTGCCTCTCTTCCAGGTATGAGTATATACAAAGCTTTACGCCTGACTTCTCGCCATTCAGCGCCAGGCAGCTAACATCTGCTGAATATTTTCAGCAAACGCAGATAATGGTTTGCCTCTCTCAGTACATGATCTCCCAGCAGCGGCACAATAATTGACCTGATTCTGCACTCCAGCAATCCCTGTGTGCCTTGAGCCTTAAAATCACGAATAGCTAAGGTAGCTCTCAAGCTATCGCTTGTAACCTTGGATATAGGCACGGTTATGTCTATGGCTTGTTTTGCTTCGTTTGTCAGCACATCGAACTCGTTTCCGAAATTATTAGCTGTGTTGAACAATTCGTTCTCTGTCGGATCAAGCAGGCCGCGGATGAATTTTGAATGCTCTGCCATGATCCTGTTCCAAAAAGCTTCTTGTTCATATGCTTCTCTTTGTATATCAATTTCTTCTCTACTTTGAAGCCTTTGGAGCATCAGCACATAAAGCTTTGATTCCCGCATAATGTGATCGATCAAAAGTGGATAATTGAAGGTAAACATTTTGCAGGACAAGACATTTGATAGAACCAGGGTTTTAAACTCTATTAAGGACGTGGTTAATACTATTGCCCTTTGATTCAGATCACATACCTTTTGCTCGAGTATGGGACTGACCTCCACACATACTCCGCCCCTTAGCCCGGCTTCTTCCCGCGTTAGTTCGGTTGGTATATTTACTCCCGTATAAAATGTGGTAGCCCTTTCGGCGCTTAGTGTATATTGTGTGATCACTTCTCCGGATTGCAGTACTTCAGGGTCAACAACCCCATTTGATAATNNTAAAAGCCCATCGAATTCCATTCTCAGGGCATCTGCCCGTTGTGTAAAGCTTGCATCCCTCGGTGTGAATCCTACTTCAACGAAAAATGAATGCTCCTTCATAATCCTCAGGAAAAAAAGGTGCAAGCCCAGTGATTGACGGACAAAGTCCGCGTTTGATAACATTCTTGTTAACCTCCTATTATAAAATTATCATATTATGAAGGTATGTCCTTCCTGATACCAGTCTATTAGGCAGTTGTACAAACGTTACACTTATATAGGATTATGATATATTTTTTTTATCAAAGGCTATAGCAAGAACTATTCTGATAGGTTATTCCCATCTGAAGAAACTAATTGCTATGCTGATACAGATTACCGCCAATACAATCATCAGGACAACCGGAAGTAAAACACCATTGACAGGTAAGCCAAGGGATACTGCTTTAAGAAGTTTAATGCCCTGTGTCAAAGGCAGCAGATTTGCTGCTTTTTGAAGCGCTGAGGGCATAACCTCATAAGGCAAAGTGGCACCGGAGAAAATGAGCATTGGGAAATACAAGATACTTGCCAGAACGCTTGCTGTTCTAATATCCGGTGCTACCCCTCCTACCAGCAGCCCTATGCTGAACATGGAAAGCATGACCAGAAAGTATGCGCCTAAAAATTGAAGCCATGAGCCCCTCAATTGATAACCGAAAAAAACAGCTGCCGTTCCATAAACAAGAAGAAGTGAAAGAACGGAATAAAGGGCGTATATAGCAACATGCACTGCTAAAATGAGAGCGGGATTAATTGGCGTAACCTTGAACCGCTTTAATATTTTCTTATGCCGATAATCGGATACCACCAAAGGAAGTCCCATGACCCCGCCGGCGCATATGGCAATCGTAGCCACGGCTCCCAAGGATTGCTGCAGAAAAGTGTATCCAGCCCCTTCAAAGGCAAGCTTGTCTCCGTAAATGATGCCAAGGATAACCATGACAATGA
>DPSW01000367.1 GCA_003527145.1 Clostridiaceae bacterium
CTTCCGGATATACTCTTGGCTCTATATAATTTTCATTGGTTTTTAAACTATCCATATCTAAAACAACTAAATCAGCATAATTGTTTTCTAATACTTTACCTCTCCCCTCTATATTCATAAAATCAGCGGGAAAGCCTGTTATCTTCCATATGGTCTCCTCAATAGTATCCATACCGTATTGAAGTATATATTTGGGAAAAGCACAGTAGGTATGTGGGTGAGGCAATAGTTCTGCTATCTCTGCATCATTCCCGTAAAGCCCGACCAGATCAAAGGCATATGTGTCAGTGCACACACTTGCTCTGTCATGCTTCAGAAGAGTCTTAAATTCTTCCTCAGATTTTCCATTTCTTCTTATCATGATGAATGGCTCCTCCAATAGCAATTGCATAACGGCTTCGACAGGCTCCATATTCTTTTCAATGGCTATATCGTTGATGCTTTTCCCTATATAACACTCCGATTCGCTCTTCGTAATAAAAATTTTGTTCTGCCACCATGGATCTGATTTGCCGCTTAGAGGATACCATTCTCCATCCCTTAAAAGTTTTACCAGCTTATTTCTGTAGTCCTTTGCCTTCAAGTTTGTAATGAATTGGTCCAATGAACCTGATTGTTTTATCCAAGGGGTAAAATATGATGCAAGATAGGGATTTATACAAATGCCGCCGCTGACACCGGGTATTACATCGAAGGCAACGTCAGCTCCTTTTTCTATATAGCTGTCTATAACCTCCAATGTAATTTCTGATGCATGCCTGTCCATCTCTGGATTCTCCGGATATATTTCAAAGCCTGAGGTCAGGTGTGATATCTCAGTCTTAACCCCTGTTTCAAGGGCTATCTCAAGAGCTTCAACAATGCCTTCAAGCTTATTTGGCCTTGCCGATCCAGCTATCCTCAAGCCGGTTCTTCTCCAATGGGTGAAGTAATATCCGCCAAGCTCTTTTATATGATTGACCAATTCAATGATCTCCTCTTTATCTGCGGATGCACTAGGCGGATAGTCTCTGCCTGTCGACATACCCCAAGCCCCGCTTTCCATAGCCTCCGTGAGATGCTCCTTCATTTTAGCCATTTCTTCTCTTGTAGGCTTTCTCATATAATCAAGCCCCATGACATCAGCTCTTATTTGGCTATGACCTGCCAAAGTGATCATGTTGCAGGCCATGCCTTTTTTCTCAACCAGCTTTATGTATTCACCAAAAGACTTCCATTCTACAGCCTGTCCTGTCTTATCCTTGACCACAGGCAACACTTTATCTACCGGCTGAACTGTCTGGGAGAGTATATAAAAGGGTCAATATAATTCCACATATCATATTCCCAATATTTTCTCATCCAGTAATTATTTATAGGAGCATTAGAATCACCGCACTGGCCTCCAATAAAAGTCGTAATTCCTTGTCTTATATAGCTTTCACAGTCAGGATATAAGAAGGCTGAACAATCTGCATGTGAATGAGTGTCTATAAAGCCGGGTGTAACATACCTGCCCTCTATATCTATGACATTCTCCTTCTGGTCAATTTCCCCTATTTTTACTATTCTAGAATCTATGATGCCTATATCTGCCTTATATGCTTTTTCCTTTGTTCCATCAATTATAGTTCCATTTTTTAAGACTAGGGTAAACATCCAACACATCCCTTTCCTATATATTTGTTTCAATGAAATAATATTGTCTTTATCATCAGCAAGCTTAATGCCAATTTTATAATTAATCACGAACCCTTCTGCTTCCATAGCCTGAATGCTCCTCAAAAAAAGCTTAGACAAAAAAACGAATAAGAAATGTTTACTTCTTAAACATTTCTTATTCGTTTATGTCCATATATTTTACTAAAGCATTATTCTATATTATCCGAATATCTGTAATCATTAACCTGATTAAAATTATCCTTTATGACTCTGGGGCTTATCCACCTCATCATATTGAATATGCTTCCTACCTTATCATTGGTGCCTGATGCTCTGGCACCGCCAAAGGGCTGGAGACCTACCGATGCGCCGGCAGTCTTATCATTTATATAGAAGTTGCCTGCCGTATGCATCAATTTATCCTCCACCTCAGCTATAACATATCTGTCCTTGGCGAATATAGAACCTGTCAAGCCATATTTCGTTGTGCTCTCGCATAAATCTACCGCATAGTCGAATCTTTCATCCTCATAGACATATGCAGTCAGCACAGGTCCGAATATTTCCTCTTTTAAGGTCCTAAAATCAGGATTGTTGGTTAGTATGAAGGTCGGCTCTATAAAATAGCCTTTTGAATCATCACATTTGCCGCCGGCTAATATCTCTGCATCGGGAGAATTTTTAGCATAATCTATATAGCTCTTTATTTTATCAAAGGAAGCTTGATCTATTACTGCTCCTATAAAATTGCTGAAATCCTCTACATCACCAACTTTTATTGTTGATATTTCTCTGATCATTTTTTCCTTTACCTCAGGCCATAGGCTCTTTGGTATATAGCATCTGGAAGTAGCAGAGCATTTTTGTCCCTGCAGTTCATAGGCACCCCTTATCAATGCAGCCACAAGAGTATCTACATCAGCAGAGGCATGAGCTAATACATAATTTTTGCCTCCTGTTTCTCCTACAAGCTTTGGAAAGCTTCTATAGTTTTGTATATTATCTCCCACAGCTTTCCACATTTCCTGGAAGGTATCTGTAGAGCCTGTAAAATGTATCCCTGCAAGATTTGGATCTTTGAGCACCACATTTCCTATTTCGCTGCCGCTTCCGGGAAGAAAATTGATCACTCCATCGGGAAGTCCGGCTTCTTTGAACAGCTGGTATACTATATAAGAAGAATAAACTACATTGGAAGCAGGCTTCCATATAACCGTATTTCCCGCCATAGCCGGCGCTGCGCTTAAATTGCATCCTATTGCCGTAAAATTAAAGGGCGTAACGGCAAATACAAAGCCGTCCAAGGGTCTGTATTGTGTCCTGTTCCAGCTGTCTCTGGTTGATATAGGCTGCTCGCTGTATATTTTATACAAGGAGCTTGCATTGCTCTTTAGAAAATCTACAGACTCACAAGCTGCATCTATTTCTGCTTGGAAATATGTCTTGCTCTGAGTAAGCATTGTAGCAGCATTTAATCTGGCTCTCCAAGGGCCCGCTGCCAACTCTGCAGCTCTGAGAAATATGCCCACCCTATGCTCCCAGGATAATTTCTCCCATTTCTTTTTTGCCGAAAGCGCAGCATCAATGGCCATCTCAGCTTCTTTCTTTCCCGCTTTATGATAAATTCCTATAACTTTTTTATTATCATGAGGTACTATGCATTTTCCCGTATTACCGGTTCTTATCTCTTTTCCTCCAATAACTATAGGAATATCAAGCATTTGCTCTCTCATTTCCTTCAACGTCTTCTTAAGCTCAGCTCTTTCCTTGCTTCCCACAGCATATTCCCGCACCTTTTCATTCTCAAAGCCAATTTCTTTAATAACGCCATTGTTCATCTTTCTCTATTCTCCCTTCGATTTTACTATATGATCCATTTTTGATAGTATTAACATGGTAAGGGTTTCAGTGACTCCGTCCATTTTTAATATTTCATCGTGCAAGGCAGTAATATTTTCTGTGTTGTGGGCCCTAATCTTTATCAGGAGACACCATTGTCCGGTTATTCGGTAGCACTCTTCTATGGTAAGTCCATCCACCCTTATATTCATAATTTTCTTCATCAGGGACTCAAAATCAGAGGTTTTGGCATTTATAAATATTAAAGCATTCAGCACCTGGCCCGCTTTGCACCAATCGATATAAGCCTTATAGCCCCTGATAATTCCGCTCTGCTCAAGCTTATTGACTCTCTGATGTATCGCCGGTCTCGAAATGTTAAGTATCTTACCTAGTTCCTCATGAGTCATCCTTCCATTCTTCTCTAATTCTTTTAGAATTTTAA
>DPSW01000101.1:0-144 GCA_003527145.1 Clostridiaceae bacterium
TGCTATCGGTATTGGACCCCACTGGGCAATTATCCTAGCAGTTATCATGGCAAATATGGTAAAAAGTCCGCTTTGGAGCGCAACAGGAAATCCGAGCCTGACAATAGTCTTTATATGTTCTATATCAGGTTTTTTAAATAAATC
>DPSW01000101.1:151-2551 GCA_003527145.1 Clostridiaceae bacterium
GTTGCTATTCCGGCACCTGCAGCCTCAAGCCTTGGGAAAGGCCCTATACCCAATATAAGCAGCGGATCCAGGACCATGTTCATTACGAGGCCTATAACATTTATATTAAAAGGAGTTTTGCTGTCTCCATATCCATTGAATATGGCGGTAAAAACCGGATTAATGGTATAAAATACCATGCCCATTGATATGATGACCAGGTATGTAACAGCATCATTCACTATTTTTGCTTCTCCCAGCTTATAGAATCCTATCAGGGGCTTCCTGAATATTATGAGCAAGGAGCCATATAGAATTGCAAGGAAAATGATCATCTGTATGCTGTGCTTTATATACTTCTTGGCCCCATCTGCATCCCGTCTTCCTATGGACTGGGATACACCAACCTCTGCGCCTATTTTCGGAATAAGTATTATTGCCATTGCCAGCCAGGTGAAAAAGCCTGCAGTTCCCACTGCGGCGACTGCCTTAGCACCGACTCTGCCCATCCATATCATGTCTGTCATATTGTAGGCCATTTGAACGAATGAAGTCCCTATGATAGGCATTGCAAGCTTGATAAGCGCTTTAAAAATACTTCCCTCTGTCAAGTTTATTGCTTTAGTCATTTTATCCCCCTAAGCTTTATTGATATATTTTCTATACTTTAACCCACCTTTCAGTGAAGCATTTTTCTATAAACTCCTTCTTATTTAAGTATTCTCTTAGAATGTCTCTGGTATATTCAGGGTTATATCTCTCATTTCTATTATTCGCCAGGCTGGTATACCCGGTGCCTCGCTGGAGATAATCCGAGGTCGATACCTTATATATCTTTTCATCCTCAAGCTCACCGCTTTCAAGCTTTACCCTCAATACTTCCTTGCCATCATGCTCGACTACCGCATGTGAGAGATGAAGCCTCCCTAGATACCTGCCCCTGAAGCCTGAGCCTTTCCCGTCCTGCAAGCATACATCAGCCTGTAGAGATTGCTTCAATGCTTCTTTTATGTATTTACCCTTGATTTCCATATAGGTTGGATTTAGTGGAGAGGGGCTAATTTCAAGGAGCTTTTTATTTGAAACTACACCCTTCATTATGCCGCTGNNTTATACCGCTGTTAATTATGCTAAGATCGCAAGGTATTACATCAGCCAATGCATCTGCCAACAAATTGGTCAGAGGGTTTTCCTCAACAACATCATGCCATATATGACGGTCTACTTCATAAAGGGGCCTGCTCAGAGCTTCGATCGCTATGTCCTTTTGCCTGGAAAGCTCATCGGCAATCCCGCTGTCCATGGGCATATCTTCAACCTTTATATTTTCTTCACGGAAGCTTACGATCTTTCCATCCTTAACTTCGATATCCAGTACGCCCAGATGCTCTCCATAGCTGCCTGATTGGTGAATTATCGTGTTGTTTATTACTTTGGCTTGGTNNGCCTCCTATTATTATATCAACGCCATCTAATTGCCCGGCCAGCTCCGTATCCTCTCTCATCCCCGAGTGGCTGAGAAGTATGCAAATATCAAATTTGCCTTTGTTCTCTTCAAGCTCCCGTCTGATTTCCTCCACATGGTCGGCGGCATGCATGTTAAGCAATGAAAAGAATTCATTATAGCTTGGAGTTGTCCCGATAATGAGGAATCTGATACCGCCTTTGTCAGCAATAATGCTCCTATTCAAGCCTCGGACCGGACTCATATCATTTCTGTACAGATTACAGGAAATGAAAGGGATCAATCCAGTAGATGCCATGGTTTCAAGAACCTCCAGACCTGCAAACCCTTCGTTGTTTCCCACTGCTACAGCATCATAGCCGGCGATGCTCAGCAGGCTGCAGCCTGCCCTTCCGCTTGTCCCCTGAAGCTCCATCCTCATAAAATCATTAAAGTCTCCTGCGTCTAGTATCAAAGTATTATCATTTTTCAGTTCTCTTATTTTGCTTGTTATTTTCCCAAATCCTTCAAACCTGCTGTGAATGTCGTTTGTATGCAATATTCTGATATTCATTTCCAGCCTCCTTCGCTTGGTAAATAGGTTTATGCCTATCCGAATTGTCATAAATCCGATCAAACATATATGATTGATCCCTTATCGGAAATAATCGATTATATACTGGCAGAACTGGCGTGCAGCTTTAGAAAGATAATGGCCCTCCAAATAGGACAGGCTGATGGTCCTTCTGCATTCAGGATTGCTTATATGAAGCAGCTTAGGAAGAGGAACGGAGTATTCCCTTTTATGAGGTGAAGGCATGAAAGCAACACCTAAACCTGCATTTACCAAATTGATCAAGGTTGATGCGACCTCTCCTTCAAATACTATATTGGGAGTAAAACCGGCTTCTTTGCAAAAGCCGTCCATTATATCCCTAAAGCCATAGCCCTGCTTGGTGCTGATGAACGGCTCGCCG
>DPSW01000101.1:2570-4016 GCA_003527145.1 Clostridiaceae bacterium
TTCTTCAGTGAGCAATGGAATGCTCACTATCCCCGGACCTTCAACTGAGGGTGATGATATGCATAGATCCAAAATACCTTCTTCCATCTGGTTTTTCATTTCCAGCGTGGTTGCAACAATTTGCTTAAAGCTTACATTGGGATATATGGACAAAAATCCTTCCAGCACCCTTGGCAGCAGCAGAGTGCTGGTCCACGCCAAAGAAATTCTGCCCTGTTCAAGGCCTGACATGTCTGCCAGCTCCTGCCTTCCGTTTTCAAGCTCCAAAAATATTTTGCCGACCCGCTTTAAGAATACCCTACCGAAAGAGTTTAGCCTTATGTTCCTGCCTTGCCTGTCAAATAGCTCTACTCCCAGCTCTGCTTCCAGCCTGCTTATAGCTTTGCTCAAAGAGGGCTGGGCGATATGCAGCTCTTCTGCTGCCCGAGTTATGTGCTCATGCTTAGCCACTACCTCAAAATATTTCAATTGCGAAAGCTCCATCGGTTTTCACCTCTCTTGGGATATATTATATATTATCTATAACCTAAAAGGAATATATTTATAACATATAATATATTTGAAGTTATAAATTATCAAGGTTAAAATTAGAATGTCAATTAAAGGATTTGCATGAAAGAAGGTTATATATTTGTTGCAAGTTTTCTCCAAAGACCATAAGTCTCATCCGGATTACGGCAAAATGCGCCGAAAAGCCATATCCATAACCTGGCCTGCTTTCATAGAGCTTGTTATGACCAGCCTTTTCGGCATGGTTGACATGATCATGGTAGGGCAATTAAGCCCGGCAGCTATAGCCTCAGTAGGTCTTACCAATCAGCCTTTTTTTCTCCTGCTGGCGATATTTGCAGCCGTCAATGTAGGGACATCAACTCTCATAGCCTGGAATATCGGTGCGAGAAAACCCGATGAAGCCTGTAACGTTACCCGNNATTGATATTGAATACCGTTTTGGGAATATTCGTTACTGTTATCGGAATTTATTTTGCTCCCAATATTGTAACGTTCATGGGGGCCAATTCAGATACATTCCGCGATGCAACCTTATATTTTAAAATTGTTGCTGCCGGATTAGCTTTCCAGGCCGTAAATATGGGGGTTACGGCAGCTCTTCGCGGGGCGGGACAAACAAAGCTTCCTATGCTCTATAACGCTGGAAGCAATCTTTTGAACGTTTTCGGCAACTATGTGCTCATATTCGGAAAATTCGGGTTCCCTGAATGGGGGGTGGCAGGGGCTGCAGTATCAACCACCGCAGCAAGATTAATAGCTTGCCTGGCAGGGCTGTACATCATTTTCTTCACTGAACGGTCTTACATATCGCTTTCAATAATAGGTGATTATAGAATAAACACAGGTATTGTAAAACAGATATTTTCTATAGGTATACCTGCTGCCTTGGAACAATTTGTGCTGCAAAGCGGCCTGATGGTGTTTGCCCGCACA
>DPSW01000295.1 GCA_003527145.1 Clostridiaceae bacterium
AGATATACTTGTACTTTTTGCCAAAATAATTACCATTTATAACTATAAAGTATAATGAAAAGCTAAAAAAATGGAGGAGATTGCGTGAGATTAAGCCTATCGAGACGAATTGCCCTGATGACAGCCTGCCTGATGCTGGCAGTATCATTAGGTATAGGTTACACTGCCATAAAGCTTAGCTCTGATGTCATATCGGAGCATACAAAAGATGCCCTGTCCATGTCTGCCGAAGATGGGGCAAAGGTTATTGAAGGAGTTATTTCTAAAGATTTAAACATTTTAACAGAGTTAGCTAATCGTGCAAGAACTCAAACCATGGATTGGCAAATCCAGCGCGAATCTTTGGCACAGGATGTTTCAAGATTGGGCTATTTGGATATGGGTATAGTGACTCCTGACGGCATAGCCCATTATGTGACAAGCGGAGATACGGCGGATCTCGGAGACAGAGACTATATCAAAGAAGCTTTTCAAGGAGAAGCAAATATTTCAGACGTGATTATAAGCAAAGTCACCAATCAAGCTGTCATAATGCTGGCAGCACCCATCAAAGTGAATGATAGTGTTGCAGGCGTTCTTATCGCGAGAAAGGACAGTTCATCATTAAATGAAATAACGAATCAAATGGGCTTCGGTGTAAATGGATATGCTTTTATTCTAGGAAAAGACGGCACTC
Source organism: Clostridiaceae bacterium (assembly GCA_003527145.1). GTDB lineage: Bacteria > Bacillota > Clostridia > Lutisporales > Lutisporaceae > Lutispora. The sequence continues at coordinate 677 of DPSW01000295.1, forward strand.
TATACACTCATAAGAACAAGGATTTTGTAATGGAGCAGAGGAATATAATGTCTGATATAGAAACCGGCGGTGATATGAAAGCCGTTGGATTAGCATTTAAAGAGTTAGGTCTTGGCAATAAAGGCACTACATCTTATGAGTTTTTAGGGGAAAAAAGGTATATGGGCGTAGAGCCTATCCCAAGCACCGGCTGGATTCTAGCTATAGGAACCTATGAAAGCGAAGTCCTTGGAAGACTGAATAATTTAAAGACGGCAATATTTACCGGTGCAATCATATTTATAGTATTAGGCATAGCTTTTTCCTTCATCATTGGCAGTTCTATATCAAAACCCATTGCAGAATATTCAAAGATAATAGAAAGATTGTCAAATTATGATCTGAAATTTGATGAGAAAAGCAAAGCATTAAAATATTTGAGAAGAAAAGATGAAATAGGCGCTATCGGCAATTCTCTGGCTGCCATGCAGAGGAATCTTATAGATTTAATCAGGCAAATATCTGATGTATCACAGCATGTTGCTTCATCTTCGGAAGAATTGACTGCCACCAGCCAGCAGTCCTCTACAGCTGCAGATGAGGTTGCCAGAGCTATAGAGGATATAGCAAAAGGTGCCAATGACCAGGCAAAGGATACGGAAAGCGGAGCCATCAGCATTGAAGAATTGGGCAGTCTGATAGAAAGAAACAAACAGGATGTAAGCAATTTGAAAGCTGCCGCAGATAAGATAAAGGGATTAAAGGATGAGGGCCTGGAGATCATAGAAGACCTTGTCATCAAAACGAGCTCCAGCAATGAAGCTGCAAAAGAAATATACCAGATAATTTCAAATACCAATAATAGTGCTGAAAAAATAAAAAGCGCCAGCGGGATGATCAAAAACATAGCAGAGCAGACTAATCTGCTGGCTCTCAATGCTGCCATTGAGGCAGCCAGAGCCGGAGAAGCCGGCAGGGGTTTTTCAGTTGTAGCCCAGGAAATAAGAAAGCTGGCGGAAGAATCCAATAAGTTTACGGAAGAAATCACCGCAATAATTGAGGAGCTATCTGAAAAAATAGGAAATGCCGTCAAAACCATGAAAGAAGTCGGCATGATAGTACAATCTCAAGCCAAAAGTGTAGACCTCACCAATACTAAATTTGAAGGAATTGCTAATTCAATTGAAGATATGGAGCTATTGATCACTGCTGTCAATCAGTCGGAACAATTGATGGAGGTTAAAAAAGATGAAGTCATCGGTATAATCCAAAACCTATCAGCAATATCCGAAGAAAATGCAGCAGGTACGGAGGAAGCGTCTGCATCCGTCGAAGAGCAGACCGCATCCATAGCTGAGATAGCACATGCCAGTGAGTCTTTGGCTCAGCTGGCCAATGAAATGCAGGAGAGCATTATAAGGTTCAGCTATTAGAAGATATATAAAAATAGGCAAGCTTTAGAAATCGGGTTCTTTTGAATCCGATTTTTTAATATAAATTATAGAGGGTTTTTCAGCTACATATAGAAATATTGAATAAGTATTTTATACATTATTACAGGAGGAAGCTCATTATGTTTTTTTCACCGCTTGAAAATTTTATGTTCGATGCAATGCCCATAATTGTGATAGTGTTTTTTATTATCATAACCGGTGCAATACTATTCTCTGTTGGGGGTGCCGTTAAAGAGCATTTCAGGAATAATTCCATGGAGGAAATTACTATTCCGGCAAGGATTATGTCCAAGAGGACCCATGTATGGGGAGGAAGCGGAAACTCCAGTGCTCACACAAGTTATTATATGACCTTTGAGGATGAAAGCGGAGGACGTACGGAATTCTCTGTGAGCAGCAGCATATACAGCATGCACGCTGAAGGAGACACAGGGATGCTGACACATCAGGGCACCAGACTCATCCATTTTGAAAGGGATAGATTCTAAGCGGCTTTACAGCCGCTATTTTTTATGTAAAGCTTTTCTGGAAATATCCATCTAATATCGTGTCTTACACTTATTTAATAAATTCTTAAGAATTATGGCAGTAGAATCTTAGAAAGTCTGTGTTATCATATCTATTAGAGATATCTCAGAGAAATCAGGGGTGAATACATATATGTACAATATTCTTATTGTGGAAGATGAAAAAGAAATAGCGGCCGCTATAGAGGTTTACCTGAAAAACCAGAACTATAATGTGTTTAAGGCCTATAATGGCGTAGAAGGACTGGAAATATTCGAAAAGCAGGAAATACATCTGATACTTATGGATATCATGATGCCGGGAATGGACGG
>DPSW01000290.1:0-248 GCA_003527145.1 Clostridiaceae bacterium
TCTGCTTCAAATTCTAAAATATGCCCTTCTGCAATGATGAATACTCCTGATAATTTCAAGTTCTTTTCAGGAAGTTCAATCACAATCTTACCAGGTTTAAAATCAAATATCATCTCAGCAATATCAACCTGGCTGGAAACTATATCATTAAAGCTTTTTTCATTTAAGGACGCCTTGATCCCAAATATGGAAAAATCAAACGTCAAAGCGTCGGGAGGAAAATTGCCTTCTTCGATGATGCCGGAAAA
>DPSW01000290.1:270-3412 GCA_003527145.1 Clostridiaceae bacterium
CAATCTGCTTTTGATAGTACCCTTTTTTCACTGTCAGGGATGTCAAATATTCCTCCATATCAATTTTTAATTCTGCTTTTTTAGCAATCGCTGCCGTTAATTCTTTATGCTTAAGCTCCAATAAGGCCAGCTTTTCCATGAGCTCAGCTTTAGCGCCATTCAACTGCTCTTTGCTTGACTCCAGCTGCTCCAGCAATACCCCCGTATCCCGGGTCAGATCCCGCAAAGTNNTAAAGGAAGACAAGCTGTCTGAATTAAGAATTATTTCAAGGTAAGATATAGGGCCCATCCTCTGGTAGCTCCTCAAAACCTGTTTTAAGCCTTCCTGCTTTTTTCCAAAGGAATACTCGGCATCAGCGATTGCCAATTCAAGCTCTTGGGCTTCCCTGTTAATTTCTTCTATTTGCTGGTCAATCTCCTTTTCCTCTGCTTCTATTATCTCCATCTCTTGAGCCAGCGTAAATAAGCTTTGGAGTATTTTCTTTTCATTTTCGGATATCCCGGCCAGCTCCTCTTGCAATTTCGAGAAAGGATCCGTCCCACCCGCAATAATCCTTGTATGCGGAATTGTCAAAGCTATTGCCAGGCTCAGAATCAAAAACCATTTAACATTTACTGATTTAAACATGCGCTCACCCTTATTCAAGCTTCTATTCTCTTTCAGCATCCGCAAGGCCTTTTTCATACGCTTTGCCCTTGTTTCGAACTAAAGCTTGCTGTCATCTATTGTATCAAGCCACTCTTTTATTGGTCCTACAACCTGTTTAATAATTCCGTCTGCAAAGGGATTTTTTAGATTTGCAGTCTCCACTAATTCTAAGAAAGGTTTGCTTCCCCCTTCTTTGCAAAGCTTTATATAATCTGCCCACGCACTCTCCCTGTCTTTTCTGGACTTGATCCAGAATTGGAAAGCACAAACTTGGGCTAAGGTATAATCAATATAATAGAAAGGTACTTGGAATATATGGCCTTGCCTGAACCAGTAGCCCCCCCGGTTTAGGAAGTCATTATCCGCATAATCTCTGAATGGCATATACTTCTTTTCTATTTCCCTCCACTTTGCTTTCCTTTCCCCAGGAGAAGCTTCCGGATTTTCATATACAAAATGTTGAAATTCGTCTACCGTCACCCCGTATGGGATAAAATTTACGGCTCCGCTCAGGTGGCTGAATTTGTATTTGTCTTCTTCATTCTCAAAAAACAACTTCATCCAGGGCCATGTAATAAACTCCATACTCATAGAATGAATCTCACAGGCTTCTGAAGTAGGAAAATTATATTCCGGAATCTCATAATCTCTGCTTAAGTAGGATTGAAAAGCATGACCTGCCTCGTGGGTAAGCACATCTATATCTCCGCTTGTTCCATTAAAATTAGAGAAAATAAAGGGAGATTTGTAATCGGGAATATAAGTGCAGTAGCCTCCGCTCATCTTTCCTTTTTTGCTGACCAGATCCAGCAGTTCTCTATCCGTCATATATTTAAAGAACTCGTCAGTTTCCTTTGATAATTCTTTATACATTCTTTTACCCATATCCAGTATCCATTCAGGAGCTCCCTTCGGAACAGCATTACCTGTTGTATACTCCAAAGGTTCATCATAATATTTAAGCTCATCAAGGCCGAGCCTTTTTCTCTGTCTATCCTTCAATTCAGATACAACCGGCACTAAATCTTCATAGACTTGTCTCCTGTAATTTGCTACCATCTCTGCATCGTAATCAGACCTCGACATGCGGGCATAGCCCATATCTACAAAGTTCTTATAGCCTAGCTTTTTAGCCATCTCATTTCTTACCTTAACAAGCTCATCGTATATCTCATCAAATTTGGATTCATTTTCTTCAAAGAAGGCAATATAGGCCTCGTAAGCTTTCTTTCTCATAGCCCTGTCTTTAGACTCCATAAAAGGTCCCATTTGGCTTAAATTTCTCTCTTCACCTTCAAAGCTTATACTGGCTGATGCAATAAGCTTATCATATTCAGTTACCAATTTATTTTCTCTTACTAAATCCTCCATTATCTCTTCAGAAAAAGTCTTCAGCTCCAATTCAGCCAATGTGAAAATCTGTCTGCCCCAGACCTTCGCCAGCTCTTCTTTGAATCTTGAGCCTACCAAGGCTTTATAATATTTAGATGCAATATTTTGGTACTCAGGCATGTTTTCGTCTAAGAAATCCTTTTCTCCTGCATAATATTCATCTTCGGTATCAATGGAATGTCTGATATAAACTAAATTCTCCATGGTTTCAACGCCTGAACGTATCTTATTGATCTCTCTCATTATTTCATTTTGCTCTTCAAAAGAATCTGCAGCATTAAATCTGTGCAGCAGACTATCAAATTGTTCACTAATTTTTATCAGATCAGGCCTTATGTATTTATAATCTTGAAACTTCATCATAGAATCCCCCTTTTATTGTAATAGCATCATACTATCATATTATGAAATTATATATGTGCAGTAAAAGGAAATTTTTAAGCAATAAGCCTTAGCTTGGTAATCATTATATCAGTTTTCCTCGTAAATAATCAATTTCTAATTCACCAAACTCACCATTATTTCTATTTTTTCTTGTACCCCGTGTAACCTTGTCCAAATACTGTGCTAAGTGCTGAGGCAACCCATGCTTGCTACCGGTAAGGACAGTTAAATAAACTGCTATATCTATTAGATTTTAATAAATTTTTTATCGTTATACTGCCAGTCATAATTTCCGCTAACTGTGAATTGCATTTTCTCTGCCATAATATCAAATTGAAGCATAACAGGAAATGATATTAGTTCGAATTGTTCATTGCCAATATATTTCATTGGCATGTATGGCCAAAACAATGATGTATATATTAGCTTTGTTTCACCATCAAAGCTAATATCCCACGTGTCTTCTCCTCCTTCGAGCTGATAAGTTCCGCAATACTTTTCTATTTCTGACAATTTGTTTTCTTCCTCATAGTATTTGTACTCGGCAGTTTCTGTTATTTCACGTATATAATTATCCCAACACTCATTTGTTGTATCTATCTTTAGCTTGTCACAGGACAAAGTATCAAATATTTTTGCCATTTGCTCCTGTTCATAAGCCAAGCTAGCATAGATGCTATCATCTCCTATATATTCATGTGTTTCAAAAAAGCCGTA
>DPSW01000037.1 GCA_003527145.1 Clostridiaceae bacterium
TAATAAACTAAATTGAAAATACTCCTATCATCGGAGAACTTTACCTCTGCCTTGGCAGGGTGGACATTTACATCTATTCTATCCGGTTCGATGTCGATATTCAATATTGAAACTGGAAACCTGTTATTCATCAAAAAAGATTTATATGCTGTTTTAACAGCTTCTTTAAGCATGTTGTTCTTAATAATTCTTTTATTGATCGAAAATATCATATAGGTCGAATTGCCCTTAGAAAATTCAGGCTTAGATATATATCCGTTGATGGACAGCAGCTCATTGGAGTAACTCACCGGCAGCATCATTTTGGCTGCCTTCGTGCCGAATATGCATTGTATGACTGAAAGCAGATCCCCGTTTCCCGGCGTATGAAATATAATATCATCATTCACTATATACTTTATTGCCACATGAGTATTGGAAAAAGCAATTTTCTCTACTGTATCAGAAATATAATTAAGCTCGGTTTTATCGCTTTTTAAAAATTTAAAGCGGGCCGGCGTATTATAAAATAAGTTTTTCACCTTAATGCTAGTGCCAATAGAAGTGCTTATTTCCCTGTTTTCAATTATTTTACCGGATTTAATCACTATTCTGCTGCCCAACGTATCTTTTTCCGACTGACTTTCCAGCTCGATATTTGCTACGGAAGCAATACTGGACATCGCTTCACCCCTAAAGCCAAGGGTTCTCACCGTCATTAAATCATCAATATCTTTTATTTTGCTGGTCGCATGCCTTTCAAATACATGCGGCAGGTCATCATGCATGATACCGGTTCCATTATCAATAATGGAGATTAACGACTTCCCTGCATCTTTTATATCGATAGTAACTGATGTAGCCTCAGCATCANNATTACTTCACCTGCAGCTATTTTATTTATAGTATTTTCATCTAGTAAAATTATTCTACCCATGTTTTCCTCCATAGCTTAATTAATTATACAAGTGCTTCGCCTTATCTTTAAGCATATTGATCTTATTCAAGGCCTCGATCGGTGTCAGGTTGTCTAGATCAATATTTTTGATCTCCTCAGCCAGCTGATAAATGCTGTAGTTAAAAAGGTTGATCTCTTCCTCTTCCTTTGCCCTTTTTACTTTTTTGTTTTTCTGCTTTCCGACAACCGTTATCTTAGTGTTTTCCTCAGACTTATCCAGAACCTCTAGGATATCATAAGCCCTTTCCAGTATTTCTTCAGGAACACCGGCCAGCCTTGCCACATGTATGCCGTAACTTCCACTGATGCTTCCTCTTTTTATCTTGCGCAGGAAAATAATATCTTTCCCCTTTTCCTCAACGGCTATATAATAATTTTTGATTCCGGGCAATTTGCTTTCCAATTCCGTCAATTCATGGTAATGTGTAGCGAACAAGGTTTTACATCCCAGTTTGGTCTTGTCTGAAATATATTCCACAGTAGACCAAGCAAGGCTTAAACCGTCAAAAGTGCTTGTACCTCTTCCGATCTCATCTAAAACAACTAGGCTCTTATCTGTTGCGCTATTGATTATGTTAGCAAGCTCTGTCATTTCCACCATAAATGTGCTTTGGCCGGAGGCAAGATCATCAGAAGCCCCAACCCTGGTAAAAATTCTGTCTACAACACCTATTTTAGCATAAGATGCAGGCACAAAGCAGCCTATTTGAGCCATCAAAACGATGAGGGCAATTTGCCTCATATATGTAGATTTTCCGGCCATATTGGGGCCTGTTATTACTAACAGCCTGTTATCATCGCAATCCAATAATGTATCATTAGGTACAAAGCCGCCTTTAATGTTCTGAGCCTCCACCACGGGATGACGCCCATCTTTGATTTCTATCTGTCCATGGCCTCCTATCACTGGTTTTATATATCCGTTTTTTTGCGATACCTCAGCATATGAGCATAAGCAATCAAGCGTTGCAAGCAGTTGAGCGGTTTCTTGTATTCTGCCTATATGATTTCCAATCTCTTCTCTTATCTTTACAAATATTTCATATTCCAGTTCAATCAGCTTTTCATCTGCATGCAGGACCGTTTCTTCCAGTTCTTTCAGTTCAGGGGTTATATATCTCTCTGCATTTGATAAGGTCTGCTTTCTGATATAATCCTCAGGGATATTTTCAATATTAGATTTTGTAACTTCAATAAAATAACCGAAGACTTTGTTATAGCCTACCTTTAAGGATTTTATTCCCGATCTCTGCTTTTCCCTTTGCTCTAATTCAATGATCCACTGCTTGCCGTTTGAAGATGCTTTTTTGTATTTATCGATCTCCTCCATATAGTTATCCTTTATAAGATTACCCTCCTTAAGGCTGAAGGGAGGATCTTCATTTATAGAAAGGTCAATGATTTCATATAAGTCTTTCAAGTCGTCAAAGGCCCTGCATATTTCATCAAGCATAGAGTTCTTAAAATTTGAAATAATGGCTTTTATGTATGGCAGATTAGTCAAAGAATTCTTAAAGGCAATCAAATCCTTAGCGTTTGCTGTTCCTAAAGCTATTCTGCTTCCCAAGCGTTCTATATCATATATTGAATTTAAATATTCTTTTAATTCCTCCCGCAATAGAAAATTGTCCAATAGCTCGGAAACAGCATCCAGTCTTTCATTTATTTTTTCAACAAACAAAAGCGGCTTTTCCACCCATTGTCTAAGCATCCTGGCTCCCATAGAAGTATTTGTCCTGTCCAGAACAGACAGGAGCGAGCCTTTTTTGCTTCTCTCCCTTATAGTTTCACAAAGCTCCAGGTTTCTTCTGGTGTTCTGATCTAAAACCATATAATTTGAAATGTTATAAGGCTTGATTTTATTTATGTTATACAGAGAATTTTTTTGTACTTCATCCAAGTACAATAAAATAGAGCCTGCAGATTTTATTGATGCTTCGCTTTCCAGCCCAATGCCCTCAAGCGCCTCTATATTAAATTGTCTTTTCAGTCTTCCGGTGCATTCATCTAACTCATAATACCTCTTATCTAAAATCGTTGCAGTTTTATATAACTCTTGAAGCTTTTCATTCTCGATGTTTAACAGCATTTCTGACGGGTTTATCCTATTTATTTCATCAATTGCCATGCTCCATAGCTTTTCTTCCGTAACAGTAGCAAAGAACTCCCCTGTAGATAAATCAATATATGACAATGCAATATGATGGCTTGAAACATAAACGGACATCAAATAGTTGTTCACTTTATCATCGAGCATGAGACTGCTGGTTATCGTTCCCGGAGTAATAACTTTAATAACTTCGCGTTTAACTATACCCTTAGCTAGTGCGGGATCTTCTACCTGCTCACAAATGGCTATCTTGTAATTATTCTCTATAAGCTTTCTAATATACGCATCCGCTGCATGATAAGGTATGCCGCACATAGGAGCTCTTTCTTCCATGCCGCAATCTCTTCCTGTGAGAGTAATTTCTAAAACTCTGGATGCTGTTATAGCATCTTCAAAAAACATCTCATAGAAATCTCCAAGTCTAAAAAAGAGAATTTTATCCTTATGTTGATTTTTAATCTCCATATATTGCTGCATCATTGGTGTCAATTGTGACATGTCCCCACCTCTTTCCTAATATATCAATTATATCAAAAAAACAGACATATAAAAGCTCTATTATAAAAACAACCAGAGATTAACTCCGGTTGTTTTTGGTTTCTATCAGCTCGCCGTTTAATGACCAAGAAAATATATCAGTAATTTTTACATAAACCAAATCGCCTACTTGTGCTTTATACCCTTTAAAATTGACGATTTTGCCGGTTCTGGTCCTCCCTGTCATTATATCTTTATTGGTTTTGCTGGGGCCATCCACAAGAACCTCATAAACATTATCCTTATAGTCACCATTTATCTCTCGGGAAATTTTATTTTGTACTTCTACCAGCTTATCAAAATTTATATGCTTTCTCTCTTCACTGATCTGGTTTGCCAGTTTTGCCGCAGGAGTACCTTCTCTTTTTGAGTATATAAAGGTAAATGCTTGATCAAATCTGACCTTTCTAACCACATCAAGGGTTTCTTCAAAGTCTTCATCGGTCTCTCCGGGGAAACCAACGATGATATCTGTCGTCAATGCTATGCCGGGAATTGCTTTTTTAACTTTGGCAACTTTTTCAAGATATTCTTCTTTACTATATACCCTGTTCATAGATTTCAATACTCTGTCGCTTCCAGCCTGGAAAGGCAGATGCAAATGCTCGCATACCTTATCACATTCTTTATTTGCCGTTATCAGCTTATCTGATATATCCTTGGGATGGGAGGTCATAAATCTGATCCGCTCTATGCCTTTGATCTCGTTAACTTTATATAAAAGATCCGCAAAATCAAAGTTTATATCAAGATCTTTTCCATAAGAGTTTACATTTTGACCTAATAGCATTACTTCTTTACATCCATCATAAGAAAGCCTAGATAGCTCATCTATTATATCTTCCGGATTGCGGCTTCTCTCCCTTCCCCTTACGTATGGAACTATACAATAGGAGCAGAAATTGTTACAGCCATACATAATGGTAATCCAAGCTTTATGCTTTTCATCCCTCTCTATAGGAAGATTTTCCACTATGACTCCGTCAGAGTCCATTATATCTATAAGGGTATATTTTTCATGCAGAGCTTTTTCAAATAACTCAGGAAATTTATATATATTATGAGTTCCGAATATCAAGTCTACATGTTTATATTTTCGCTTTATCATATCCACAGCGTGTTTTTGCTGCATCATACAACCACATATGCCGATTACCATTCCCGGCTTTGATGCTTTTAAATTTTTTAAGGCACCAATATTTCCATATAGCTTCAACTCTGCATTTTCTCTCACGCAGCAAGTGTTAAACAGAATAACATCTGCCTTTTCATTATTATCAGTATGTGAATAGCCCATGCTTTTTAATATACCCTTTAATTTTTCAGAATCCGAATTATTTTGCTGACAACCATAGGTAATAATTCGGGCATATTTTATCTTCCCTGTATTATTATATTCGTTAGCATTATTTGCTTTTATTCTTTGAGCAATATCATTTTGTCTCATCAACTCTTCAGTTGAAATATGAGTGTTTTCTTTTTTTATCATAAAATATCTACCTCTGTTTAATTAGCAACATTCTCACCTAGGTAGGCCTTCCTTATTTCATCATTATTGAGGAGAGCCTGGCCTTCGCCTTTTAGTTTTATTTGCCCTGTTTCTATTACATATCCAATATCCGCTGCATGAAGTGCAGCATTTGCATTTTGTTCGACCAGGAGTATCGTAACACCCTGATTATGGATTTCTTTAATTATACTAAATATATCTTTTACAATCAATGGTGCTAAGCCAAGGGACGGTTCATCCATCATCATAAGCTTAGGTTTTGACATCAGGGCTCTGCCTACAGCCAGCATTTGCTGTTCTCCACCTGACAGGGTGCCGGCCATCTGCCAATACCTTTCCTTTAACCTTGGAAATAGGCTGTAAACCCAATCCAGATCATTATTTGTATTATTGACATCTTTTCTGAAAAAAGCACCTAATTTTAGGTTTTCCAGCACTGTAAGGTTTGGAAATATTCTTCTTCCCTCAGGCACTAATGTTATTCCCATCTTTACTATATCCTGAGTTTTCATATTCAGCAAATTGACGCCATTATATGTTATAGAGCCGCTCTTTGGCTTTACAAGCCCGGTTATTGTCCTCAAAGCAGTACTTTTTCCAGCACCGTTGGCACCAACCAATGTGACAATTTTTCCTTCTTCAACTTCAAGGCTTATGCCCTTTAATGCCTCAATACCCCCATATGCGACGACCAAGTTTTCAACCTTAAGCATTGTCTTCCACCCCCAAATAGGCCTCAATGACTCTTTGATTATTCTGTATTTCCTTTGGGCTGCCGTGAGCGATAGTAATTCCATAATCAAAAACATATATTCTTTCGGATATTCCCATTACCACTTGCATATGATGCTCTATCATGAAGATTGTAAGCTTAAAGTCATCTCTTATCGTCTTGATAAATCTTGTAAGGTCTTCTGTTTCTTTAGGATTCATGCCGGCTGCCGGCTCATCCAACAGCAATAGCTCAGGTTTTGTGGCTAATGCCCTGGCGATTTCAAGCCTGCGTTGTTTTCCATATGGCAAAGAGCTGGATTTCTCGTTCTTCTCATCTGATAAGCCCACGATTTCCAATAGCTCCAGAGATTTATTGATCATCCTTCTGTTTTCATTCTTATATTTTGGCAATCTTAGCAGTGCCTCAAATACATTGGATTTTATATGAAGATGATTGGCAATCAATACATTATCCAGCACGCTCAAATCTTTAAAAAGCCTGATGCTTTGGAATGTCCTGGCTATCCCTGATTTAGTTATCTGATGAGGGGACAGCTGAGTTAAATCATTGCCTTTATAAAATATTTTTCCTTTTGTAGGCTTATATACGCCTGTTATCATATTGAATGCAGTCGTTTTTCCTGCTCCGTTGGGACCGATTAACGCAACAATTTCCCCTTTGTTTAGTGTCAGGTTAAAATCTTTAACAGCGGTCAAGCCGCCAAATTGCATTGTAATATTATTGGTTTTGAGAATTTCCATCATTCTTTACCTCCTTTTAACAGAGGTTTTTTAAAAGATATAAAATTTAAAAACTTATCCCAGCTAAACTCATTGGTTCCCATGAGTCCGTGCCTATAAAATAGCACTACCAGCATCAGCAGTATGGAGAACACTACCATTCTCATGCCTGCAACTCCTGGTATTACAATAAAGCCGAAATCCATGGACTGGTCAAGGAAACGCAGAGCTTCTTGGGAGATAGTCACTACAAATGCTGATATCACTGTTCCTGTAATGCTCCCGATGCCTCCTAATACTATAATCAATAAAATATTAAATGTCAAAGTAAATCTAAACATCAAAGGATCTATAGTGCCTAAAAGATTTCCCAAGAGCCCTCCGCCGATTCCTGCAAAAAAAGCTCCAATAGTAAAAGCTAACACCTTATGCTTAAATAAATCTACTCCCATGCTTTCTGCAGCGATCTCATCTTCTCTGATCGCTTTGAAAGCCCTCCCATAACTGCTGTTGATCAACAATATCATTATGAAAATTGTAAAAACGGCAGTACCAAAACTCCACCACAAATTTGTATATGCAGGTATGCCTTTTAAACCTAACGCACCATTTGTAATAGTTTGAGTAT
>DPSW01000297.1:0-2192 GCA_003527145.1 Clostridiaceae bacterium
TTTTACAGCAGTAAGCTTACAAACTCTTAGTCCCGAAACTCTGCAATCGTTATCAGTCAGTGATAAAAGCTATGTAACGTATTTATTGTAACTTATATAATTAAAATATATGATAAATTTGAAAAGAGCAAACTTATCAAAAGATAAGGACGCAAAGCCACGGGTCTAAAGAGCTTTCCATGATAGCCGGGCTGCCGAAATTTATGCACAGAAATACACCTGCGCTTTTTCGGCGCGGGTTTTTTTATGTGATAAATATTTTGGAGCAGGGGCTTTGCGGAAAAAGATTACTATATTAGGAGGTCGCATATGAAATTAAAGAGGTTTTTATGTAAGGTTTTAGTTTTAGTTATAATATTGGTTAATTCAACATCTGTAACTGTGCTGTCTGATACCACCCGTGACAGCTTTGTTTTGGACTATGGAACAATTGAAAATATTAAAAGAACGATGCATATAAAAGAGGGCGTTTTTCCAAAGGAAATCAAAGAACAATTATCAAAGAACATCGTAGAGATTGAAGCCTGTGAGGGTCAAGTCAGCAGAGCAGTCAAGTCAGGCACGGGAATTCTGATTGGGGATAAAGGGGTCGCAGTTACAAATAGAAGCCTTCTGGAGAGATGGAGCGANNTATAAGCTCTGAAGCTGATATGGCAGTGCTTGTAAGCAAGGCGTACAGCAATAAAAAAGGCTTGCAGATAAGAGACTATAAAGGCTTGCAAGCCGGGGAGGCCCTTTATTCCATATCATGGCAGACTATGGATTATCCCATAGCAGACCCGGGAGAATATATTGGACTAAAAAAGGTTGGAGCGGTAGAGTATATATGCATGAAGGGCGCAGGATACTTCGGTACTGCAGGTGCGGTTTTGGTGGATAAGGAGGGCAAAGCGCTGGGCATATCTGCAAATGTATCGGAGGATGAATATACTTATTATATCCCATTTTCCAAGCATGAAAACTTAATGAAAGATAAGCATGTAAGCTTCCTTTCTGACCTCGGAGTTCAGGTGGAGGATACTTTTGATGATATGGAGCTGAAATTTGAAAGCTCAAGCATTTATGACGGCAATAAACTAAAGGTAGTATATAATGTCATCACTAATACAAAAAATTATGAAGCCTACAGGGAAAGGATAGGGGATGAGGCTTTTCAAAATAAACTGGGTGATTATTTTGAAAAGCTCATCAAGAGTAAGGCTGATATATACGGCATAAAGGACTATGATTATTATCTCAATCTCAGATATTACATATTGGCTCAGGAAATAAGGAACGGACAAAGCATATCAAAAGAATGGTTCAAATCACAAAAACTAGATACATATATGCAANNAAAATATTATAAATAAGAATGGCGAGGCTGCTATGGCTGACAGCAGCATAGTGGTTGATAAATCCGGTAAGCTCAGCAAAATAGCAACAATAACCGAAGCTCTGACAAAGGCAGCTCCGGGCAGCAGGATAACAATTGAGCCGGGGATATATAATGAAAGCCTTCTTGTCAATAAGGATGGTATAGAACTGCATGGAAAACCAGGAGCAATAATAGAAGCCGAAGGCGAGAATACTTTGACAGTAAGCTCGGACAAAGTGAAGATAAGTGGAATAGAATTCAGAAATAAGAGCAAGGACAGAAGGGAGATCATTTATATAAGCAAGGGCAGCCCCATTATATCAGATTGCATAATAAACGGTCCCGCCGGTGCAGGGATAAGGATTGACGGAGACTCAAACCCCGAAATAGAAGGGAATATAATTAAAAATTGCATGGATGGAATTATAGCAGCTGATAATTCCGGTATCGTTGCTAGACATAATTTCATCACTCAAAGCAAAGAAAGTGCAATAAAAGTAAATAGCAGCGGGAAGGTAATTATTAAATATAATTATTTGAGCAAGAGCGGGCAATATGGAATCACAGCAGACAATGCAAAGCAGCTGACGATTATCAATAATAATATCGATAACAATCAGTTAGCTGGGATTAATGTTAAAAAGGGATATGAGCTTCAAGCTGTAAACAATAGAATATTTGATAACGGCAATGGCATTGAACTATATGAAGCCCCAAAGGCAACGATAAAGGGCAACATTCTGGAGTTTAACAAGATGAATGGTATACATGCAGGTCAAAGCACTGCTGCATATATATCTTCGAACTATATAAGCTGTAATAAAATGAGCGGTAT
>DPSW01000297.1:2225-2788 GCA_003527145.1 Clostridiaceae bacterium
GGAGCCTCAGGCATAACCTTTGATTTCAGCTCCAGGGGAAAGATTGAAAATAGCACTGTGTTTGCAAACAGACCAAAGGAAATAGTCCTGGGAAATAGCGCAAATATAATCATGAAAAACAACAAAGTGCTGTATCAAAGGTAGACAGGATAGGAGGGAGCAGCAATGATATGTAATAAAATGCATACGATAACTAAAAGCANNCCGCTGATCTTAGCTCTGATGCTGATTTTAAGCCTTTCCGTTATAGATTATGCTTATGCCGGCAGTACAGTAAGCAATGTGAAAATTGATGGGAATACACTGGAAGAATTGCTTAAGGAGGCAGATTCACTTTTAGCTAAGCATGATAAAGCAGCTGCCATGGAAAAGTATAAGCAAATTATTGATAGCTGCGATGCAGTACTGAAAACCAATCCTGCTGACACTTTGCTATGGCAAGCCAATTATTATAAAGGCAGGGTATTAAATGAGTTGGGCCAGAATGAGAAGGCGGTGGCATGCCTGAAGATCGCCGAGGGTAAGAGCTATAGGATGATAGAAAAGAATAAAAATATCAGGGA
>DPSW01000465.1:0-2756 GCA_003527145.1 Clostridiaceae bacterium
ATCAAAGAAGTAAAGCTGGCAGATGATTATACAGTCGATGTTTATTTGAACAACCCATCAGCTAATTTCCTTTATCTTTGTGCAATCAATGTAAAAATATACTCTGAAAAAGCATATAACGAAACTAACAAATATAAAGATACTGTGATTTCTTGCGGCCCCTATAAATTGGTCTCTTACGATCCTACCATAGGTGTAGAACTGGAAGCCTTCGAAGATTATCACGGAGATATAAAGCCAAAGATAAAAAAGGCTGTCTTCAAAATCATTCCTGATGCAAACACACAAGTGGTTGCATTGGAAACCGGAGAGCTGAATCTATCCAGGGATTTTGCCATGATAGCGTTAAAGAATATCAAGGAGAATCCAAATCTTGATTTTTATTCCCATCCATGCGGGTTTATCAACTTTATACAGTTTAATCAAAGGGACAATACCATTGAGCCTTTAAAAAACAAGAAGGTCCGCCAGGCCATCAATTACTGCTTTGATAAGGATTTCATGATTCAAGTAGCTGAGGAAGGCATGGCAGTTCCGGCCAGAAGCGTTGCCAATCAAGGAATGTTTGGCTATAGCGAAAAAATACCATATTACGGCTATGATGTTGAAAAAGCAAAGGAGCTTATGAAGGAAGCCGGCTATGAAAACGGATTCAAATTTGATGCAATAATAACCCGTGATGGAAAAGATAAAAAGATTGCAGAGATCGCCTTAGAAAATTTAAAAGCCATAGGCATTGAAACCACTGTTCAAGTCGTTGAAAATAATGCCTTTATTGACGATTTGAAAACAGGGAATTTTGTTATGGCATCCAGTCATTTGAATTTGAACTCCGATGGGGATAATGCAATGGACGTGGTAAGCATAACCGGTTCGATCCCATTCTCCGGCATCAATGATGAATGGATCGAGGAACAAAACAAACTCCAGAAAATAGAGCTGGATAGTAAAAAGAGATTTGACGTTTTGGAATCCATTCTGGTAAGGACCAGCGAAGAAGCTTATTTTGCACCTATTTATTATCCCAAGAAAAGCTATGCTATCACGAAAGGCTTAAACATCACAGGCTATGATAAGTTTGTCGGTGTTCAGCTCAAATATCTTGAATGGGCAGAATAAGCCGATCTATCTATGACATGAAAAAGACTTTACAGCAATAGTGTTATCCTGACTGATAAAAGAGTGCATTACAAAGTCTTAGCTCTGGAGCATAAGGTGAATTGCTCCACAGGAGCAAGAGAGGATGCCCTGGGGCATCTGCAATCGTTATCAATCAGCATAACAGCTATGTGGAATATTTAATGCGTTATATATAGTTTATTGGAGGAGGATTATTATGTTGATAAATAATTTAAGCAGGTATGATAGGTTAAAAAGATATATGGAGGAAGAAGGATTAGATGTCACGGTAGTCATATCTCCGGAAAACACTTTATATTTTGCTGAAACCTATATAATGACTCAGACTGACATAAGAGACAGGCTGGCAATAGTCGTTCTCCCTCTTTCAGGGGAACCGGCGATGATAGCCTGCGGTATCGAGCAAGGCACTGTAGAGGCCGAAACCTGGATCAAAGACAAGAGATATTATATCGAATTTCAAGAATCACCAATACAATTCCTGACAGACGTTCTGAACGAAAAAGGATTGATCAAGAAAAAAGTTGGTATCGAGCTGGATTACTTGATGGCTCACTATTATAAAGAACTGGTCGAAAGAATGCCGGGTGCCGATTTTGTCAGATGTACACGTCTTTTTGACAAAGTAAAAATGATAAAGGAAGATAAAGAAATCGCCATTTTGAGCGAAGCTGCAAATATCACCAGGGAATCATTGGAGAAGGCCTTAACAGAAGTTCACCCAGGCTGCACCGAGCGGTTATTTTCAAGCAAAGTAAAAATAANNTAAAATCTCATTTTTTGTGATGGGTTCTGGAGCCAAATCCATTCAAGTGCACGCCTTGCCGGATGATACGATCATGAAAGATGGTGAAGTGATGCGATTGGACCTTGGAGGGTTATTCAAAGGGAACTATCAATCCGATTTCGCAAGAACAATCATGATAGGGAATCCAAATCCAAAGTATCTAGATATTTATAACCGGCTGACCCAAGTGTACCAGCACGTTATTTCTTGTATGAAAATAGGCGTTACCGCAGCTGAGCTGTNNTGTTCAAGGAAATTTAAGGAGCACAGCTTGCCTTTTTCTTCGCCTCATATAGGACATTCTTTAGGAATCGGTTTGCATGAGTTCCCTATGCTTTCTCCTAAAGAGGATTTTGCTTTGGAAGAAAACATGGTGTTTAACATTGAGCCTATAGTTGTGGCTGAAGGCCGCATGTTTCACATGGAAGATTTGATTCAGATCACATCTGAAGGCCCTAAGATCCTTTCAAATCATGATTTCANNGAGTCTTATCGATAATATAAGGTCAGATCTGTTTAATACTTCAGGTGGAGCGGGAGATGTCGGTTTCCGGCTCCATCTGAGAGTCTATAAAAGATATTCTATTAAGAATAGGGGAGAGCAAATGTATAGATACGTGATCAAACGATTATTATTGCTTATACCGATTTTATTAGGTGTAATTTTTATAATTCTTTTTATTATGAGCTTCACGCCCGGAGACCCTGCCTCTCTGCTGTTAGGCCAGGATGCCCCGGAAGAAGCTATCGTTCAATTGAATACAGAGTTTGGTTATTACGATCCTCTGCCGATTAAATATGTTAAGTACATATATAATGCTTTGCATGG
>DPSW01000465.1:2776-29998 GCA_003527145.1 Clostridiaceae bacterium
CATTCTGCAGTGTCATTCTGACGGCCTTGATGGGGATACCCCTGGGGATAATATCGGCCGTTAAAAAGTACAAGCCTGTTGATATGGTTTGCACATCCTGTGCAATGGTATTTGCGTCATTGCCCCGCTTTTGGCTCGGGTTATTGCTCATATTATTTTTTTCTGTAAAGCTAAAATTATTTCCATCAAACGGCGTAGGAAGCTGGCGGCATTTTGTGCTTCCGGTCTTTACGCTTGCGGCTCCTACCGCAGCTAATATCCTCCGCCTGACCAGATCGACCATGCTTGAAACGATTCGCCAGGACTATGTAAGGACTGCAAGGGCCAAAGGGGCCAGCGAGAGGCGTATCATTTTCAAACATGAATTGAAGAATGCGCTGTTGCCTGTTATAACAGCACTTGGAGTAGAATTTGGGATGCTTCTGGGCGGAGCCATCCTTATCGAGACAGTATTCTCCATGTCGGGCATTTCTACTTTGATGATCACATCCATCAGAATGAAGGATACTCCACAGGTTACGGCCTCGATAATATTCTTTGCTGTTTTGGTATGCATCACTATGCTCATCGTTGATATGATTTATGCTTTTATAGATCCAAGGATACGCTCGAAGTATATAAAATAGATGATATTTTTTGATGGGAGGAATATGTGAAATGACTCAAAAAGCCAAAGCAGTTGCTATACAAAAAGAATATGCAAAGAAAAGTCAAATAAAAGAGATCTGGCGAAGGATGAAGAAAAACAAACTTGCCATGATAGGGCTGGCTATATTTTGTATATTGGTAGCAATGTCTCTTAGTGCAGATTTGATAGCCGACTATCAGGAGTCAGCTATTAAGCAGGCTGGAAGCATCAGACTGCAGCCGCCTTCCTGGGAGCACTATTTTGGCACCGATCAGTATGGAAGAGATCTTTTGGCCCGCATGGTCCACGGCTCAAGAGTTTCACTGAGCATCGGATTTTTCACTACGGGAATCTCACTTTTGATAGGCGGGATATTAGGGGCGATGACAGGATACTATGGCGGAATATTTGATGAGATAGTTATGAGATTGATGGATATCTTGCTGAGCATCCCATCTATACTTCTGGCAATCGCAATCGTTTCAGCAATGCGTCCGAGCCTGCTGAATTTATTGATTGCAATAACTATCTCGCAAATTCCCGGTTTTACGAGGATTGTCCGCTCTACGGTGCTGACTGTGGTGGGAGAGGATTATATAGAAGCGGCCAGGGCCTGCGGTTCTAAAGATTTTAGAATTATTACAAATGATGTTTTGCCAAATGCCATCGGGCCTATTATAGTGCAGGGAACCATGTCCGTTGCAAAGATGATACTTTTGGGAGCAGGGCTCAGCTTCATCGGCCTGGGCATTCAGCCGCCTCAGCCCGAATGGGGATATATGCTGTCTGAGGCAAGAGAATATATGAGAGATTATCCTTATCTAGTTGTAATACCGGGAATTGCAATTGCCATTTCTGTTTTTTCCATAAATTTAATAGGTGATGGATTGAGAGATGCTTTAGATCCAAGATTAAAGAACTAGNNCCGCAACTTGAAAGTCATTTACAAAACTGATTCAGACACCATATGTGCAGTGAACGGAATTGATTTAATCCTGGACAAGGAACAGACTCTCGGGATCGTCGGAGAAACAGGTGCCGGAAAGACGACGACTGCACTCAGCATCCTGAGGCTTCTTCCGCAGGATATAGGGGAAATCACTGAGGGTCAAATTATTTTTGAAGGCAAGGATCTCATATCCGCAAAAGAAAGTGATATGCGAAAAGTCAGAGGCGAGAAAATTTCTATGATTTTTCAAGATCCGATGACCAGCCTCAACCCGGTTCTGACTGTCGGGCAGCAATTGTATGAAGCACTTGAGCTTCATAATACTCAAAACAAAAGCAAAAGCCAGCTTGAAGCCAGGGTTGATGAAATGCTGGAGTTAGTGGGAATACCAAAAAACAGGAAGCGGGAATATCCGCACCAGTTTTCCGGGGGTATGAAGCAGAGGGTTGTGATAGCTATAGCTCTCGCATGCAGTCCAGTGCTTGTGATCGCCGATGAGCCTACAACAGCGTTGGATGTTACCATCCAAGCCCAGGTGCTGGCTATGATGAGCGAGCTCAAAAATAAGCTTGGAATGTCAATGATACTTATAACTCATGATTTGGGGGTTGTTGCCCAAAACTGTGACAAGGTCGCAATTATGTATGCGGGTGAAATCGTAGAAAACGGAATAATCGAAGATATTTTTGAAGGTGTTAATCATCATCCATACACAGAAGGGTTATTTGGTTCAATACCTGACTTAACAAGGTCTACAAAGCGATTGAATCCGATTGATGGGTTAATGCCTGATCCCATAAATCTTCCTGCTGGATGTACATTTCATCCTAGATGTCCTAAATGTATGGATATTTGCAGGACGAAAAAGCCAGAGCCTTTCTCATTTGGCTCACATGTCATTAAGTGCCATTTTGTACAGAATTCCAATCAGTAGCAAACAAAAGGAAGGATACAAAATATGAATATGCCTCTTATTCAAACAAAAAATCTAAAGAAATATTTTAGAACACAAAAAGGTGATTTGCATGCTGTCGATAATGTGAATATTGATATTAATAAAGGAAAGACACTTGGTGTAGTGGGAGAGTCAGGATGCGGAAAGTCTACTTTAGGACGTGTTATTCTGAGATTGCTGGAGCCCACATTCGGTGAAGTCATATATAACGGAAATGATATTATACATTTAAACCAGAAACAAATGAACAATATTCGCCAAAAAATGCAGATAATATTTCAAGATCCATATGCTTCATTGAATCCAAGAATGACTGTAAGTGAGATAATAGCTGAACCTATAAAAGTCTGCAAAATAATTAAAGATAAAGAGGAACTTAACCAGCGTGTATTTGATTTAATGAAAATAGTTGGATTAGACTACCGGTTTATAAATACCTATCCCCATGAAATGGATGGAGGAAGGCGCCAAAGGATTGGAATAGCAAGGGCACTTGCATTAAACCCCGAATTTATTGTGTGCGACGAACCGGTTTCTGCTTTAGATGTATCTATACAAGCACAAATATTAAATTTAATGATGGATTTGCAGGAAGACCATGGCTTGACGTATATGTTCATTACACACGATCTAAGTGTCGTAAAACATATAAGTGATGAAATAATGGTTATGTATTTAGGACAGTGTGTTGAAAAAGCACCATCGGAAGAGCTATTTGCTAATCCGCTGCATCCATATACCCAAGCTTTGCTGGATGCAATACCCATAGCAAGCTTAAAAGAAAGAGATAAACTAAGAAAAATAATCAAGGGAGAAGTCACCAGTCCTATCAATCCGAAGCCCGGATGCAGGTTTGCAAGCCGGTGCTTCCATGTGACGGCAGAATGTAAAAATGATGGTCTGGGATTGGTTGAAGTATCGCAAGGACATTATGTTTCTTGCATATTGCATAAATAATATTGCAAAAGATAGGAGTTTTAGAAATGAATATAACAAAGTATGAATTAGCAAAAATGACATGGAAAGAAGCAGAGTATATCTTTAAACAAGACAAGGTTTTCTTAATACCGCTAGGATCAATGGAAGAGCATGGACCTCAGTCTGTTTTAGGAGATTATATGGCCGCAGAGGAAGCAGCAAAAGAAACTGCTAAAAGATCAGGAGCTATAATGGTTCCTATTATACCCTTTGGATACTCCGAATATTTTAGGGATTATCCCGGAACGATCTCATTTTCTCCAAGGACAATGTATAGAGTTATTGAAGATATCTTTGAATGTCTTATGGAGCATGGTGCAAAAAAGTTTCTTATTGTCAATGGGCATGGAGGTAATATGCCTATTATTGAGATGTTTGGTCGTGATTTAAGGCGAGAAAAGGGAATTATGATAGGCAAGTTTGACTTGTGGCAAGTGTTATCACCTCAAATGAAAGAGGAACTTTATGGTGAGAATGCAAGTAGGTGTATGGGACATGGCGGAGAGCCCGTTACTTCCGTAATGAAATATTTGCGTCCTGATGACATCAGAATGGACTTGGTGGATGAAATGGATAGAGTATATAAATGGCAGGACTTTGAACTCGCAAACATAGGTAAGACAAATATTGCTGGAATGGAAGCAAGCATTTATTTCAATATTAAAGATGCTACAAATCAGGGATGCCTCGCTGACCCGCGTTATGGCAACGCAGAAATAGGCAAAAAGATATTTGAGCGCATGGTTGAAGTCGGCTGTGAGTTTGTAAAGCGAATGGAAAATTCCGAAATGAAAATTTAATGTGAGGTTACGGATATGTATATGATTAATAAATCTAATAGAAAAGCCAGTCAAGAGTTGATCAACGAATTCTCAAAATTTGGTGTTGCTTTGATTGCAGATTCGATGGGAAGATATGGTGCAATGAAACCATATATAAAGCCGATTGCCTATGGAAGGAAAATGAAGGGCAGGGCTGTTACGGTCCAGACATACCGTTCCGATAATCTTATGCTTCATGTCGCTTTGGAAATGGCCCAGAAAGGCGATGTGCTTGTAGTAGATGCCGGAGAAATAACAAATGCCGGTTTATGGGGAGATCTTATGACGCAGATGGCATGTATAAAGGGGCTTAATGGCGTTGTTACAGATGGGGCGGTACGGGATATAGAAGAACTTATTAAATCAGGGTTACCAATTTACAGTAAGAGTATAAGTCCATTAGGAGGCTTTAAATCTTCTGGGGGATCTGTTAATATACGGATTTCATGTGGTGGGGTTGTGGTTTTACCAGGGGATATTATTATAGGCGATGACGATGGTGTGGTAGTAATACCTTTGGAAAAAGCAGAAGAAGTTTTGGAATTATGCAAAAGCAATAAGAAAAAGGAGAATGCAATTTCCAAAAAAATGAAACAAGGAATAACACTATTTGAACAGTTAGGATTACCAGAACAACTGGGAAAATTGGGATTGGCTATTCCGGAAGATGAAGAATAGTAGAATTCACGCAGTTGATATCTTATGTGGAGCAGAGGTGAAAATATGGGGGAAATTATATTATTTGGGAGCAAATACTGAGGCGGATGTGAACCTATGAAAGAGTTCCTTTCAAAAAACGAAATTAAGTTTGTTTATTTAGATATATCAGAGAGCCTTTCTAACCTGAAAGCTTTTCTTAAATATCGGGATAGTCGACCGGAATTTGATGATATAAGAGAAAGTGGCCGAGTGGGCATACCCTGTATAGTTGTTAACAAAGGGGAAAGAGTTTTCTTTGATGAGATTGATATTGAACAATTAAGAGATCAGATATGAATTTCAAGTCAGTATATAAAGACAATTTTATAATTTTTTAAATGCTGTGAAGTTCAAAACTATTCAAAGATAAAAGAAAATTTATTTAGATAGAGAGGTAAGAATATGACAGATTTATTAAAAAAAGCAGAATCTTTAAAAGAATACTATACAAGCATACGTCACAAGATACATCAAAATCCGGAAATATCATTCAAAGAGTTTGAAACGACGAAATTTATAAAAAAAGAGCTTAATAACATGGGTATAGACATCTTGCCATTAGATATTCCTACCGGTGTTGTAGCAATAATAGAGGGCACAAAAAATGGTCATGGAACAGTTACTGCTTTACGCGCTGATATAGATGCTTTGCAGATGGAGGATTTATCTGGCAAGCCCTATGCGTCAAAAAATCCCGGAGTTGCACATGCCTGCGGACATGATGGACATGTTGCCATACTATTAGGTGTCGCAAAGCTGCTCAATGAGATGAAAGATAAGTTTTCTGGGATGGTGAAACTAGTATTTCAGCCTGCTGAAGAAGGTTTGGGAGGCTCAATGATTNNATTATTATCAATTCCGGAGCTTTAAAAAATCCGGATGTTGATGCAATCGTATGTTTACACGGATGGCCTTATTTTAAGGTTGGTGAAGTTGGAGCTTGGTCAGGCCAATATATGGCATCAGCAGATAAATTTCTTGTCAAGATGATAGGTAAAAGCGGACACGGAGCACGCCCTTATAAAGCCGTTAATCCTATAATGGCAGCATCGAATGCAATTAATGCTATTCCTAATATTGTTTCCAATGAAATAGTAACCGCAAAACAGGCAGTAGTAACAGTATGTACCATACATGCAGGAACGGCTTTTAATGTAATACCTGATTTGGTTGAATTTGGGGGTACGGTTCGCTGCCTTGATCCTGTAGTTAGAGATGAGCTTGAGACTAAGATTAAACGTGTAGTTAAAGGTGCGGCACAGATGTTCGGATGCCAAGCTGAAATAGAATATAATAGGGGAGTGCCATCGTTAATCAATGATCCGGAATTAGTAGATCAAGTTATTAAAGCAAGCGCGGATGTTTTGGGNNAAAGCATTCGTGAACTCGACGGGCCTGTTATGGGCTCGGAAGACTTTTCTTATTATATTGATGCTGTTGGCAAGGGTGTATTCTATAGGCTTGGAATCGGTACTGGAGAAGAAATTGAGCCGATTGCTCTGCATAACAGTGAATTTGATTTCAATGATGATGCAATTCCATATGGAATTGCGACGATGGTTCAGCTTATCCTCAATAGGCACAATTAGATCTAAGCCTATTTTTCCTTGTTGAGTCATGAAAATGGGGATGAGCTTTATGCTCATCCCTTGATTCCAAAGAAATACCCTAAAACTAGAGACTAGCGACCAAAGACTGGAAGCTATTCTCCCATATATCCTAAGCTGATGGACAGCTCTTTTGCAATATCCATCACATTTTTTATTATGACAGAGGTTTGTTTTTCCTTAAGCCTGTAAGTAGGTCCGGAAATGCTGATGGAAGCAATAGCCTCACCATAGCAGTCAAAAACAGGAGCAGCTATGCAGGTTACCCCTTCTTCTCTCTCTTCATTGTCCAGGGCATAGCCCTGCTTTTTTATGATCTCAAGCTCTTCCATCAAATCCTCTGCAGAAGCCAGGGTATTTTGTGTATATCTTTGAAAATTGCTTTTACTCAAAATCAGATCCTGTATTCTCTTAGGCTGATAAGCCAGCAGAATCTTTCCTCCGCCAGTACAGTATAGAGGAACTTTTGCCCCTAATTGAGTGAACATTTTAAGGAGCTTAGTGCTTTCAGATTGAGCTATATAAACAATTTCGCTGCCGTCTAAAATCACAAGGTTACTGGTTTCACCCACTACTTCCCTAAGCTTATCCAAGTATGGCTGAGCCAGGTTTGCCAGCACATTTTGCCTTTTCGCCATGCCGCTTATCCGGAATAACGCAAAGCCTATCCTATATTTTTTTGTCTTTTTATCCTGCTCTATAATATTGCATTGCTTCAAAGTATTGAGAAGGTGATAGGTTGCGCTTACGCCATAATTGAGCCTGCTGCTTATTTCGGTAACACCGAGCCCTTCTTCGGACTTCGCCAGTTCTTCCATAACTTCGACAGCTTTTATGACAGAACCTATGGTCTTTGTATCCTTTTTTATAGAAGTATCCACGATGATCAACTCCTGTAAGACTATTTTACCTATGTTAAATCATATTATATTGCAGGTAAGTATGTCAAACAATTTAATATAGTCCTGGATCCCTGAGAAAGAAAATGGTGCTCCTGATATGACAGCAAATCATAGCTCAGGAGCACCATAAAATATTTACATAATGATTAAACTACTTTATTAGTCATAATTTTTAAGATCGCACCGTCCATATCCTTCATTCCCTCGCTGGACAATACACCCAGGTTTTTAATAGTATCTTCCACATCATCTCCGACAATGCCATCAAGCTTAGATATTACTACACCATTGACGGCAAGATATGCCTGAATAACAGCTTCGCTTGCCGCAGTAGACAGCTTATATGCACAGCCGCCCTTTGCCCCGTCGCATACCATTCCCGATATGGCACCTACCATATTATTTATAGCGCCTACTACCTGATCATAACCTCCGCCCAGGAGCCATGCGATAGAAGCAGATGCTCCGATTCCGGCTGCTACACTGCAACCGCATACGGGAGATAGCTTGCCTGTATATTCTTTTATATAGGCAGTTACTAAATGGCTTAGTGCCAATGCTCTGGCAAGCTTTTCGTCATCATAGCCCAAATACCTGCAGACCACCGTAGGAGGTATTATTGCCGTAATTCCATGATTGCCGCTGCCCGCGCTACTCATTACGGGCAAATTAATACCGGCCATTCTTGCATCGCA
Organism: Clostridiaceae bacterium; assembly: GCA_003527145.1. Taxonomy (GTDB): domain Bacteria; phylum Bacillota; class Clostridia; order Lutisporales; family Lutisporaceae; genus Lutispora. Next base: position 11,011 of record DPSW01000465.1, read on the forward strand.
TGCGGCCGATGTCAATATTCTTACCTGATTTACAATATCATCCCGCAATATTCCCTTTTGCAGCAACTGGCTCATTCCTGCGCCAAGTCCTATTTTACCTTCTAAGCCTTTATTGGCCATGTTGATATTCAGCTCTACGCCCTCTAATAAAAACTTGATATCCTCAAATGAAGAGCCTTCTACAAAATCCATGATCTCTCTAACGCTTACATTTATTAAGGAAGCTTTGTTGCCGTTGAAGCCTTCATTAAAAGAGCATTTTTTATCCTCTGCATTATAGATTATTTTATCGTTAGCCTCTAAATAAACAACATTCGTATGGCTGTCCTTAACAATACAGCAGGCCTTGCCTTTATCGGTCTTGATCTTTGCTTCTATAAAGAAATTGCCCTGGTTATCAGCAACTTCAAGGCCTATTTTATTCTTGCCCACCAAGCTTCTGGCCTCATCTATGCAGCAATCGTTAACATTTTTGAAAAGCTCCAGTCCTAACTTCGGGTCCGCACATATAACAGATAAGGCTACAGCGAAAACAATACCCTTTTCCCTTGTGCCCGGTATGCCTACCCTCATACCATTTTTGTATATATTAGGGCTGAGTTTGACATCGATCGCTTCAATATTCCCCTTTATTTCTTTATAGGCTGTTGACACTGCCAAAGCGACCGCAACCGGCTCAGTACAGCCTAGAGNNTCACTTGCTGCTTTAAAATATTTAAAATATCCTCTCTGCTCAAGCATAAAACTCCTTTCAATCAATTATTGACATGACAATTATCTATACATGACTTCTAATTGCAATTATTGTGCCAAATCAAAGGCCGTATTATTTTTCTTCATTATTAATGGCTGAAAAAAATAATATATGCCTATTTGCTGACATCAAATGGCAAGCCATAAAAAGCATATGAATTAACCGGCTGTGCTATTTTGATGAAGGTTTACTTTGCGAAAGCTCTAAGCCTTGCGTCATCAGCAAGCAGAAGCAATTGGCATAACAGATTATATGTTGCATCTATACATTGGCACAAGTGCATATAAAATATCTATAATTGATTCCGGGTATTATACAAGTCGATAAATTATGCATTTTTACTCGAAAATTTTCATATTTGAAAAAAGTATTATCATAAATGAAAATTTAACTAAAATCAATGTGCTTTTACTAAAGGTATAACATATGGATCATCTAATCTTAAGAGCTATAGATCAAGGAAAGCAAGTGGGAATATATCACATATATGACGTTAAATGTTTTTCATATTTGCAATTTGTATGTTCTACTACTAAGTTTAATAAAGATTTAATCATTTAACAACCACAAATTTTGGAAGGGCTATCCAGATATGGCTCTTATTTTTGTTATTTATTAAACAATACAGAGCTTCACAATCTTTTTATCGTGGCATGAATATTGCATTATATAAAAATCGTATTTGTTACTCAATAAAAAATACAAAATGATTGAGGAGGAAGAAGAATGTTAAACAAAAAAAGTAAGTCTATCATTGCTTTATTACTCGTCGCTTTAATGTGTTTCGCTGCTGTTGGCTGCGGCTCACCTGCCAGCAAGGAGCCGGCCGAAACATCTAACGAGACAGCAGCACCTGCCTCCGGCCTAAGACCTGAAGGTGTGCCGAAAGACTTCCCCAACAAGGAAATCCAATGGATTTATGCTTTTGGCCCCGGATCACCAATGGATGCTTATTTTAGAATTTTAGCCGATAAGATTCAGAAGACAGAAGGCTGGAAGCATGGCTTTGTAGTTACTTATAAAGAAGGAGCCAGCGGAAGAATCGGATGGAATGCATTTGCTCAGGCCAAGCCCGATGGATATACACTTGGATTCGCTCCAAGCGCTATGTTGATATCCGCTGTTTCAGAAGACGTATCCTACGGTGCCGACAAGATAAGCTATATCATCAATACTATGTCTGACCCCGGTGCTATAGGTGTTGCAACCGGCTCTCAATACAAATCATTAAAAGATCTGGTTGAAGCTGCTAAAGCAAATCCCGGCAAAGTAACTATCGGTGTTACATCTACAATCGGACAAGAAGGCTTGACTGTAAAGCTTATAGAGAAAGCTTCAGGTGCTAAATTCAACATGGTTGCTTTCGACGGTGAAGCTGAAATATTTGCCGCAGTTATAGGAAAACACTTGGATGCATTCTGCCTCAATATCTCCGATGCTACTACTTTTATCGAAGAAAAACAGGTTGAAATACTTGCTACAGGTGATGAAGAACGTTCACCATTCCTGCCGGATGTACCCACATATAAAGAAGCAGGTTATGATGTTACACAGCTTAACATGAGAGGAATCGGCGGACCTGCAGGTATCCCTGAGCCTATAAGACAATATCTTGAAAACTGCTTCATAGCTGCTGCAAATGATCCTGAAGTAAAAGCAAAAGCTGCTGAAATGAAGATCCCTGTTGATACTTTGACTGGTACTGAACTACAGTCCATGTTTACTTCTATAGCCGACACCTATAAGAAACTTTATGAAGAAGATCCCTGGAACTAATAGCATAAGCAGTAAATTAATTTAACAAATCAATATGATTCAAGGGGTGGCTAACGCCCCTCGAATCATAAATAAGTAAATGTGCAGGTGGTGCGCTAATGGATAATAAAACTACAAAAAAATCCTTTGATTTTAATTATTTATCGGTTGTACTGATCTATATATGGGCTTTTGCATTTTTAATGTGGACTCCTAGAATAAAGGATCCGGGCTCAAGACTCTTTCCTGTAATGATAAGTATTTTTGCAATAGTACTGGCAACAATCCTACTGCTGAAAACTTATTTTAAATGGGGCAAACAAGAAGAAATCAGCTTTGACGGCGGAAAAATGGCTATGCTTATGGCAGTATTCCTTGTTGTATATGTCGCAGCCATAGAAGTTGTTGGCTTCTACTTGGCCACACCCTTTTATCTCTATCTTACTATGCGGGTACTGGGACAGAAAAATAAGAAGCTTATGCTTGCCATTTCTGTGCTTATGACTTTGGGAGTATTTTTATTCTTTGATCTGCTCTTGGGCATGGAGATACCGGAAGGTTTGCTGCTTCCCATGTTTTTAGGATAATTTTCTTTAACGAGGAGTGTAACATATGGATTTTTTTCAATATGCTTTGGAAGCATGTACTCTGACAAATTTGTTGTGGCTGACCATAGGTGCTCTTATCGGTTCCATCCTGGGTGCGCTGCCTGGAATGTCTGCTGATACAGGGATAGCCATATTCTTACCTTTGACATTTAACCTTGAGCCGGTAACAGGACTTATAGCTTTAGGTGCCATATATGTAACAGGCTCTTATGGCGGAAATATTACTGCGGTATTGATAAATACCCCCGGAACTTCCGATTCTCTGTTTATGANNATGACGGTGCAGGGCAAAGGTTTAAGGGCAATAGGTATCACAACCTTCAGCGCATTCATAGGCGGAATGATAGGCTCTATTGCGTTGCTCTTTATTGCACCTCCTCTTGCTCAGATAGCAATAAAATTCGGTCCCTGGGAATTGTTCCTGACAACTCTTATGGGCTTGATCATCATATTAGGCTTGGTAAAAGGCGGTATGCTTAAAGGTTTAATAAGCGCTTCATTAGGTTTTTTGTGCACCATGATAGGAATGGACGGCATAACCGGCTTAAGCCGATTGAACTTCGGAATAAGACCAATATATGACGAAATGCCTTTACTGCCTGTTGTATTGGGTATGTTTGCTGTTTCCCAGGTGCTTGCGCTGGCAGGGGACAAAACGGAAACTATTTCTATTGATAAATCTGCAATCAAGGGTAGTCCCTTCTTATCGATGAAGGATCATCTATCCATGTTGTTCAATAATATAAGATCCTCAATAATAGGAACCATCGTTGGTATTATCCCCGGAGCGGGGACGACTGTTGCAGCAGGTATAAGCTACAACCTTGCAAGAAAAGGAGATCCCCATCCTGAGACCTTCGGTAAGGGAAATGATCAGGGCCTGGCAACAGTATCTGCGGCCAACAACGCCGTGGTTGGCGGTTCTTTGGTACCGCTTTTGACTTTAGGAATTCCAGGCAACGGAACTTCCGCTCTTTTCTTAGGAGGCCTGTTGATTCATGGTTTGGCCCCGGGAACACAATTGTTTAACAGAAACCCTCAAACAGTTTATGGATTGTTCTTTGGCTTGATAGTCGCACAGTTCTTCATTTTGCTCATTGGCTTGTTTGGAGCTCCTATTTATGCCAAAGTAACTAAAGTGCCTACAAATATTTTGATACCGATAGTAGGCTCCTTATGCATACTGGGTGCTTATACTTACAGGAACCTGGCCTTTGATAACTTCCTGATCATATTCTTCGGTATCATAGGATACTACATGACCAAGGCCAATATACCTATGGCACCCTTTGTACTGGCATTTGTACTGGGCAAAAATACCGAGATACATTTTCGAAGGAGTATGCTGTTGACCGGTGGAAACCTCAGCTCGGTAGCCTTTACGCCTTTGGCGATTGCTTTGCTGGCTATAGATTTAATCTTCTTGATTTCACCTTTCTGGGGAGAGATCAAGGGATTGATCAAAAAAGATAAAGATAAAGGGGCAGCCAGCTGCTAATATATAAATTTTTATAACTGTGGAAAGGAGTACAGATATGAATAAGATGACAAAAAAAGAGAGGGTTATTGCAGCAATAAATAAGCAGGAAGTTGATAGGGTACCCTTTAGCATTTGGTATCATATACCTCAGGTAGATCAGGATCCTGTTCAGCTGGCCGAGGTTCAAATTGAACAAGCTCACTGCTATGACTTGGATTTCATTAAAATGATGCCTTTCGGCAATTATGGTGCGCATGACTATGGACTAAGCTGCACTTTCTTCTGCACTGAGACACAGCCTGTTTTAGAAAGAAAGTTTGCAATTGATGATGTAAAAGAATGGACAGAGATTGAGCCATTGCCCGGCTATTTTGGATCTCACGGCAAGCAGCTGATGCTGACCAGGCAGCTTCAAAAACAGCTCAAGGGTGAAGAAATACCCTATGTACAGACTATTTTCAGTCCGCTTACTACTGCTAAAAAACTGGCCGGTCCTCGTGTATTTGAAGATATGAGGTCTCATCCGGAATATTTGCACCAGGCATTGGCTGCCATAACTGAGACCACTATAAATTTTGTTAAGCTCAACATTGAGGCAGGCGTAGCAGGATTCTTCTTCGCAACTCAATGTGCAAATAAAGAATGGGTTACTGAGGCTGAATACGATGAATTCGGTGTAAAATATGACCTTCAGGTGATCAATGCCTATAAGGATATCACCTACTTTAATATTGCACATATTCATGGGGACAATACTATGTTTGAAAAGGTTGCAAGCTATCCGTGCAATTGCATCAACTGGCATGACAGATGGGTAAGTCCCAGCATGTCGGAGGCTAGAAAAATATTCGATAAATGCTTCCTGGGCGGCATAAATGAAAAATGGCTGTCAAAGGCAAAGCCTGAGGAAGTTAGAAGCCATATCAAAGAAGCCGTATTGGCAGCAGGCCGTACAGGCTTGATGGTTACCCCGGGCTGCGTAGCTGAGCTTACTACGCCGCAGGTTAATTTTTATGCAGCCAGAACAGCTGTTGAAGGTCTATAAGAGATTTGATTTAAATTAATATATTTTTCCAGGACTCATAAGGAAACTCCCGATGGCGGCTTTTGGTACGACAGCATAACACCGGGAGTTTCTGATGAACCGGAGAATTATAATTTGCTTGTAAGAAGGAGTTGGTAGCCTCATGGACGATGACAGTTGGATACAGANNGTGCCGCTTCAGAAATAGCTTATGCGTCATTAAATAAGATCCGATTAAAAAATTATGCTGATAATGGGGATAAGCGTGCAAAGACAGCGATGTATATTTCGAATAATTTCGATAGAGCACTGACCACTATTCTCATAGGCAATAATATTACACATATTGGATTCGCATCGCTGGCAACCTTGATTTCAACTCAGTTATGGGGTATGAGATCAGTTAAATATACCACTATTGTTTCTACTATTGTAGTGTTTCTTATTAGCGAGATGATTCCCAAAAGCTATGGAAAAGCAAACAACCTGAAGTTTGCTCTTGCTGTATCAGGTTCATTATGCGCTTTGATGAAAATATTCTCACCGGTTGCCAATTTTTTTACATTGGTAAGCCGGAGCATATCAAAGCTTTTTCCTGAAAGGCAGGAACCAGCCATTACCGAAGAGGAGTTTTATGATATTATCGAGACCGCCGATGAAGAAGGCGTACTGGATAGAGGCAAGCAGGATTTGGTTAATTCTGCATTGGATTTCGATGATATCACAGTCGGTGATATTTTCACCGCCAGGGAAGATATTGTGGCATTGGATATAGATTCCACACAGGAAGAAATCCTGGAAAAAATAAAAACTCAGAAATATTCCCGCCTACCCGTTTATCGGGGCACTATAGACAATATTATAGGCATCCTTCAAGTTAGAAAATTTCTTAAGCTCTACATCAAGCATGATGTGTTTGAGATTCAGGATCTGCTTTTAGAGCCTCATTTTATCAAGAGAAAAGAGCCCATCGATGATATGCTCAGAAGAATGAGCAGCAAAAAATTTCACATGTCCATTGTCGTCGATGACAGCGGTAAAACTCTTGGGCTTGTAACTGTAGAAGATATTTTGGAAGAGCTTGTTGGTGAGATATGGGATGAAGACGATGTCGTAAATGATGAATTTCTCAAGCTGGGAGGAGAACGCTATGAAATAAGCGGTGACCTCACAGTGTCAGAAGTCTTTGAACGCATCGGACTCCAATGCGGGGATAATGAAATCGGGGCAAAAAAAATAAGCCAATGGGCACGGGAGCATTTTGATTGTGAACCCTGTGAAGGGAATAGCTTTCGCGATAAAAACCTTGAAGTATCTGTTTTGCATAGTGACAGCGGAAGGATTACGAAGGTGATTCTGAAGCTGCTGGAGTGAAAATGCATATGCAATTTACTTTACTACAATGTGAAATAGGAGTTGGTTTTATATTATGGACAGTTGGCCCTATATAGGCATTGTTCTTTTAATCATGCTTTCTGCTTTTTTTTCCGGGTCGGAAATTGCTTTTGCCTCGGTAAACAAAGCAAGATTAAAAAAGGCATCCCAAGCTGGGAAATCCAGTGCAAAGATTGCCTTATACATTACCGAGCATTTTGAAGATGCTTTATCGACAATACTGATCGGCAATAACCTTGTAAATATTGCCGCATCTTCTATCTCTACAGTAATAGCCATTGGCTTGATGGGAGAATCAGGGACTATTGCTGCAACTTTGATCATGACAGTCGTAATACTGACCTTTGGAGAAATAACTCCTAAAATCATAGCTAAACAGCAATGCGATAAATTTGTGCTGCTGGCATCCTATCCGCTGCGCTTTTTAATGGTCATCATGAAGCCTGTTATCGCCGTTGTAGTCTGGATTGTGAACCTGATTTCAAAGATATGGGAAAAGGATGGACAAAAGGAACCGTCGGTAACAGAAGAGGAACTGGTCTCTATCATTGAAATCGTCGAGGATGACGGTATAATCGATAAGGATAGAAGCGAGCTGCTGCAATCGGCCTTGGAATTCTCGGATATATCGGTGGAAGAAATACTGACACCCAGGACGGACATGGTTGCTATTGATATTGACGATGACATGGATACCATAGTAGATATTGCATTAAACTCACCCTATTCAAGGATTCCTGTCTACGAAGATACTATAGACAATATTATCGGCGTTTTATACCTTGGCCGCTTTTTGAAAAAACTGGTGGACGAAGAGCCGGTTAATATACGCTCCATGCTCATTGAAGCTTGCTTTGTCCACAAGACGATGAAGCTTCCTGCTATCTTTGCTGAGCTTAAGCGCCGCAGGCTCCAGCTGGCAATCGTCACTGACGAATACGGCGGAACCATGGGATGCATAACTATGGAGGATGTGCTTGAGCAGCTGGTAGGAGATATATGGGATGAGACGGATGAAATAATCAACGAATTTGTCATCATCGGAGAAAACACCTATGAGGTTAGTGGTGATTTAACGATTCGTGATTTTTTTGAATATGTAGATATAGATGACCGTGACTTCGAAAGCGAATATAGCACGGTAGGCGGTTGGACTATAGAAATGCTCAATGGACTGCCGAATACAGGAGATACTTTCAGATATAAAAATCTGACAATAAAGGTTATAGAGCTGGATGGCATGCGTATTACAAGGCTTTCCGTGGTTGTTGCACCGGAAGCTGATGAGGACTAGACATGCAGGAAATCAAGGGAGTCTGCCAAGCAGAATATTAAAAAAATATAAGTATTTAGCAAATAAAGTATTTGCATGAAATGGAGGAATTGTACATGAAACCTATAGAGAGGATAGAAGCTTTATTAGCCGGCAAGAAGCTGGACACACCTGCTATCAACCTTTGGAAGCATTTTCCGCCTTATGATGAAGATCCGAAAGAGCTTGTGAAGAAAACCATACAATTCCAAGAGAGATTCAACTGGGATTTTGTAAAGGTTACCTATCAAGGCTTATATTCAATCCAGGATTGGGGCTCAAAAATTCAGTGGCCTGAAAGAGACTGCCAATGGCCTAACACCTGTTCAAAGGTTGGTGTAGTAACCGATTTTTCAATTAAAAAAGCCGAGGACTGGAAGAACTTAAATGTGCTGCCTATGGATCAAGGTTCGATGGCAGATTCCATTCTGGCTGCAAAAGAAATTGTAAAGAGATTCAAGGGTGAAGCTCCCGTAGTGGTTACGGTATTTAATCCTTTGACAACTGCAGTAAAGATGAGCGGAGACAAGATGTTCGTTCACATGAGACAGCATCCTGAGCTATTTAAAAAAGGCCTGGAGGTTATCACACAAACCACTGTCAACTACGTCAAAGAGTTGGTTAAGAATGGGGCTGACGGATTATTCTTCGCAAGCCAATTGGGAACCTATGACAAGATGAGCGTCAAGGAATACGAAGAATTCGGACGTCCTTATGACTTGCAGATATTAGATGCTATTAAAGACAATACCTGGTTCAACATAATGCATATGCATGGTGCTGCACCTATGTTTGAAATAATGGAAAAATATCCTGTACAAGCAGTTAACTGGCATGACAGACTAGTAGATTTAAGCTTAAAAGAGGGCAGAAGCAAGACGGACAAAATCCTGATAGGCGGTGTAGACGAGCATGGCATTCTGTATAACGGAAGCGATGAAGATATTAAAGCTCAATTGAAGGACGCTGTAGGCCAAGTTGAAGACGGCCGTCTTATCCTTGGACCCGGTTGCTGCGTACCGCTGAATGTCAATGAAGATCGCTTAGAATTAGCTCAGAAATTGCTTGCGACCATCTAAGACTAGGAAAACTTTAATGCACAATCTTATGATGCGTGGTAAAAGATAGATTGTTCGATAAGTTTAAAATAGGAGGTTAAATATGCAGTGCAAAACTATTGTCAGTGATATTTTGGTGGTAGGCGGCGGAGGCGCCGGTGTTATGAGTTCTGTAATGGCCGCCCGCGAGGGAGCCACGGTTGCAATTGCGGTAAAAGGCAAAATCGGGAAAAGCGGAAACTTAATGATGCTGGGAGGAAGCTTTGGGGTAGATGGGCCTAGTGCCAGGGAGTATTGCAACGAACCTGAAGCCAGTCAGGAATACACCAAAGAAGCTCTGTTCGACAAGTTAGTTTCCAGTGCTTTCTATATAGGGGATCAGAAGCTTCAGAAGCATTTTGTGGAGGAAGGGCCTAAGGCGCTTAAAGAGTTTTTTCAATGGGTAAGAGACAGCGGACAAAAGTTTCTCTTTAATCCCAAGGCATGCCGTTGGCGTACGAGCGGTACCGCATTTGGCAATGTGCTTAAAAAAGGGCTGAGGAATCAGCAGAAAGAAACCGTTATTGATACCTATGAAGATACCATGATTACCGAACTGCTGACATGTGATGGTAAGGTCTGCGGTGCGTTAGGCATGAATATGTATACCGGTGAATTAATTGAATTCAAGGCAAAAGCAGTTATTTTAGCTACCGGAGGCTATCAGCCAATGCCCTTGAAAAATACTTTCAGCGACATGACAGGTGATGGTATTGCCATGGCATTACGCGCCGGTGCTGAAGTCAAGGATATGGAATATTTGTTGTTTATTCCTACTTTGATCGAACCTGCTTATGCAAAAGGTTCCATTCTTCCTTTCCAGATGACTATGCCAAACCTGTTCCCATTGAAGCAGAAGGCAACTGATTTGGATGGTGTAGAGCTTATATATCCACAAGATAGTAAATACAAGACAACAGCTTCCAGCAGCAAGGTTAAAAAGCTGCTCATACATTATTTCTATGGTGAGGGGATATATAAGAAATGGGATAAGTATGGAAACCGTTTCTATTTCGATTACTCTGATTACACCGATGATGAAATACGTGAGGCATTCCGAATTATTGCAGATAACATGGAGCATTGGTATAAAAAGGGCATGTATCATCATATTGACCTGATGGATCTGGCTGAAAGAATTATCAAGAACGACAAACGCCTGCTGGTAGGTTTGGGTAATGAGTATAGTATGGGCGGAGTAGTTGTCGACGAGACTTTTGCAACAAGGGTGCCTGGATTATATGCAGCAGGAGAGGTAACCAGTGGTGTGTTCGGTGCTTTCCGTAGTGCCGACGGCCTTACTGAGATGCTGGCTCACGGCTTGACTGCAGGAAAAACTGCTGGCGAATATGTCAAGTCAGCCGCACAGCTTGAACCGGAAGATCTGGATGAGAAAGTGGCAGTGCTGACAGCACCTCTCAACCGTTCAAAAGGCATCAGCCCCATTGAGGCTCTCAATAAGCTGGAGAGCATCTGTGATAAGGGATTTAATTTCTTCAGGGATGAAGAGCGTCTTGTAAAAGCTTATGAAGAGATTTGTTCGCTTAGAGCATCGCTGGACCAAATGGCAGCTCCAGGAGGAGCAGTTTACAACCTCGAATGGATGAACTCTGTTATCGTCCGTAATTTGGCTCTCTGCGCCGAAATCGGTATCTACTCTGCTATGCAGAGGAAGGAGACTCGTGGCTGTCATGTGCGCAGCGACTATCCGCAAGTCAATAATAAAGAATATATGTTTAGCTATACAGCTTCATTGAAGGATGGGGACATTAATTATGGTAAAAGTTATCCCGAGGCGGTTTACATGCCAATAGATAACAATATTTATCCTAATATTGCCGAATGTATTTCAAAAACTATCCTGGAGGTTATATGATGAAAGTTGAAATTGTAAGAAGCAACGGTGTACAAACCTATGAAGTGCCAATGCTGTCAGATACTATGACTGTAATGGACATACTGGATTACATTTACAACAATCTGGATCATACACTGGCCTACTATAGGCACAGCTCCTGCAATCAAGCGATCTGCGGACGCTGTCTGGTAAAAATGGATGGAACACCTGTGTTGGCTTGTGCTAAACGAGTAGAACCAACTGCAAAGTCTGTCAGGCTTTCTCCTGCACCAGGCACTGTTGTACGAGATTTAGTCGTAGTAAAACAGTAAAAACAGGTCGTTTTTTCAGATAAAATATTTGCAAGATGTATTAGTTATAATTTAATTCCGGTATATTATCATTCCGTAGTTTTACTATATTGACATTAAAGGACATGACATTTGTCTATTGGCAAATGTTTTAAATACAACGGCAGCAAATATTAGCTTCGATAAAATACTTGCTTCCCAAAAATATTTTTAAAACCTTTTCGTTTTGATGAAGAAACGATAAAAAGTCAATATAAAAGGCTATTTTGCGGGATGATTTGTAAGAATCTACTCCTTAATTAATAATTTACAGATAAAAATTTCTAATAAGAAAGGAAGTTTACTATGAAAAAACGAATTCTCGTATCCTGTTTAATACTCATTATTCTTACAACGGCTATAGCTGGCTGCAGCAAGCCTGCTACTCCTCCAGCCGAAACTCCTCCTGCCGGTGGCGGTTCCGATAAGGCTCTTACAAGTCCGGTAAACCTTGACTTGGCAACCATGAAGATGGGCAGCGGTTGGTATAGCTATGGCTCTGTTCTAAGCGAGCTTATGATGAAGGAGCTTCCGAGTGGCTCTAAAGTAAACATAATACCGGAATCCGGTGCTGCGGCAAACCCTACACTGGTTTCAAAGGGAAAATTTCCTATAGGTCTTGGCTACAACCAGTCTTGCAGTTGGGCCTATAACGGTAAGTTCATCTATGATAAACCATTGGAGAATCTCAGAGGGCTGGTGGGATATCTTGACACTTATTATTATGCGGCAGTAGTAAGCAAATCCTTTGGAGTTACTGACCTTGCTGAGGTCAAAGAGAAGAAGCTTCCTATCCGTGTATCGACTGTTCCCGTCGGTGGTATGGGTGAAGTCGTTACAAGGCTTGTTTTCGAGTATTACGGCTTTACCTACGATGACATCATATCCTGGGGAGGAAAGGTAGAGCACAATGATTTTGCCACAATCGTAGATATGTTCAAGGATGGCCAGACAGATTTCTTCTTGCAGAATATAACTCAAGGCCATGCATCTGTTACCGAGCTGTCAGTAAGCACTGACATTATATTCTTGGAGTTCCCTGAAGATATGATCAACAGCTTTGTTGAAAAGTATGGATTCAGCAAGGAGGTTCTTCCTGCCAATTCATACAAAGGACAGACCAAGGATATTGTCAGTATGGGCCTGACCACCAACATATTTACTAATACAGATATGCCTGATGCTGTTGCATATGCTATCACAAAGGCTATTGTTGAGAATCCCGATACTTTGCATAAAGGACATGTTGCTCTGGAAAGATTTACCCGTGAAGGGGCTTGCGATCCAATTGGCTTGGGATTGCCCCTGCACCCCGGCGCTGAGGCATACTACAGGGAGGTTGGCTTGCTGAAATGATTGAAAACAAGCTCGTAAAAAGGTTTTTAAGACCGGCGAGTGTTTGGGCTATAGTTTGGACTTTGTTCCAGATATGGATTGTAATACGCGGAGCATATCCTTCAATGGTATTACGCCCTATACACGTCTGCTTCGGCATGGGTTTAGTCTTCTTGACTAAACCCATGTTCAAGAAAAATGCGGTGCCCAAAGGACAGAAATACACAGCTAAATGGTATGAATATATCTTTGTTGCGGCTGTTGTTTTCTGCGGAATATATTTCATTTTAAACGGAAACCGCATGATGACACGTATGGCTTATGTAGACGATCTGTTAACCATGGATTACGTTGTCGGCTTATTGATGATCGCTTTGCTTCTGGAGTGCTCCAGAAGAGCTGTTGATACAGCTTTTACTATTATAGTCGCTATTTTTATTGTCTATGCTGTTTGGGGAGGATTTTTGCCGGGCATCTTAGGTCACGGAGGGCAGGATCTTACCACATTGCTGGAGAGCCAGGTATTTTCAACCGCCGGTATATTTAACTCACCGGTCAGCGTATCTGTCTCCATGGTTTTCTATTTCCTGCTGTTCGGTGCTTTTTTGACCGCTACCCCTGCGGCACAGCTGTTCATTAATATATCCAATGTGATGACCCGCAAGACGATAGGCGGTGCCGGTAAGGCCAGTGTTGTTGCTGCTGCGTTATTCGGTATGATCAGCGGAAGCGCACCGGCTAACGTAGCATCTATCGGCACCATCATGTATCCTTCGATGAAAAAACAAAAATTTGACCCCATGTTCTCAGGCAGCATGCTATCCATCGAAGGTACTGCCGGTCAGCTGATTCCGCCTGTTATGGGAGCCGCTGCTTTCATCATGGTTGACATGACCGGCCACAGCTATGCGGAAATTATGAAGGCAGCTATACTTCCTTCCATTGTATTCCTTGCCGGGCTGTACTTTTTGATTCATTTATATGCACGAAAGCATGATATGCGGCCCATCAATGAAGACATGAGCCAAACGAAGAAGGATATATTTAAGCATATTCATTTACTCGTGGGTGTAGTCGTTTTAGTTACTCTTATAATAAAGGGTTATTCTATGATGAGATCTGCGACCATTGCCAGTGCATGCTTATATGTTATATGCTTATTCAGGAAAGATACCAGGCTTTCTCTGTATGATGTCCTTGAAGCTTTTGAGTCAACCGCAAGACAAGCAGTTGCCGTAGCTATGCCCTGTGCGCTGGCCGGAATTATAATCGGTGTCATCGTAAACACAGGCTTAGGCATCCGATTCAGCAGCATAATAAATTCTATTGCTCAGAGCAATTTGTTATTGGCGCTGTTTGCGACCATGCTTATGGCTCTGGTTCTAGGCATGGGTATGCCTACCAGTGCCGCTTATATTATGTCGGCTACATTGCTTTGCCCGACAATCGTCGGATTGGGAATACCGGTGTTGGTGGCACATTTCTTCGTATTCTACTATGCTAATTTGTCCGCCATCACACCTCCGGTAGCATTAGCTTCCTATGCTGCGGGCGGAATTGTTGAAGTCGACCTATGGAAGCTTGGTTTAGAGGCGTTTAAATATAGTGTGGTCATATTTACTATACCTTATATCTTTGTATACTATCCGGAGCTTCTTGGTATCGGCTCAATAGGGAAAGTTATTTTCGTTGCTGCTATAACTCTTATGAGTGCTTATGAAATCAGTGCTGCTTTGATAGGCTTCAGCTTGGTTCCTATTTCGGTTATCGAAAGACTACTTTTTGCTGCTTCTGCTGTTATGATAATTTTCCCGGAAATAATAACTACGATAATCGGCATAGTTATCTTTGCTGTGACTATACTGATGCAGTACAGTCGTAAGAAAAAGGCTCTATTAAGCACCTCAGACAAATCCATATAGAAACTGTTTTAGATGCGCCTTTATATACGGCTCCAATAGAAAAGCCTCCAGCGTAGAAATTAAACTACGATTGGAGGCTTTTCCATTAAAAGCTACTTGTTGGCTAGACGATGGGCATGACGATTCACCGTTAAATTAATAGCGAAGGCAACGCCCTCTGCAGTATCAAAAAAGCTCACCGGTAAAATATTGTCCAGATGGTTTCTTATAGCTTCCCTTAACTGATTATCAAAGTAATTCATGAAAACCTCGATGGCCTTTTCGTTGACTCCGCCTTTAGTAGCGTGGTTCTTTGTGGAGATTTCAAGCTCTTCTCTTGTAGCCAGCTGAATAGTTAGGTTCCATGTTTCAAAGTTGGCGCCATGGAAGTTCCTCGCCAGATCTGGTTCACAGCCTGTACTGATGATGTATTTAAGGATCCCTTCAAACCAGGATATGGAGAGCTTTTCAATAAAACCGCGGATTTCCTCCGGGACGTCCTGCAGAGAAGAAGGATACAAACCTTCGCCCTCCAAGCCCAGGTGCTTGCGGAAGGCCGCACGCATTGCACTGCCTACCTGAGAGGTGGATACCTCATATCCGCGTTCAGCCATAACATCAGAAACCGCATAGCATATCTCATAACAGGTATGTGCAGTGTTTTTAGCAGAAAGCCCCACAAGTGACATTTCGTGCGATACTAAAAATGTTAGGCCAAACATATTGGAGAAGTCTATGGCGCGCTGGCGTCGATCCTCCGGGAAAGGATGATCCGGCACAAAGCTTAAAAAACTTCCTCCGCGCTTTTGCAGGGGAATGCCTTTAAAAGGTTCGGCCATACTGGGAAGAAACTTAACGCAATTAATATCATTGCCCAGTAAGTCATAATAGAATTTTGGATCAGGAGAAGGACCAAAGGTATAAATATCGGGGAGAGATATACCTTTTTCTCTCGCTTCATTAAAATAAGGCAACAGAATTTCCTGCACAATTATAGGGATTTGTTTGGGCGACGGACACATTATTACGATATCAGGTGTCGTCTGGCGTAAAAGCTCCGCTGTATTGTTAACAGAGACTGCAAAGGGTAATCTTGAGCGTAATTCATCTATACCGCGGTCGGTGGCTTTTACCCCAAATACATTTGTGGCTACTTTATCGCCAAGAAGCATTTGATATCCAGGAAGAAGATGCTTACTACCAATATAACCCATACCAACAACTACAATATTGTAATCTGTAGAAATAGACATGTAAATCCTCCTTTTTAATAAGCAGGAAATACTAGCTTCGATAAAATTATTGTATCATTATAATATTATGATGGCAAGGCGTGGTTTTATTATTGCGAAAAATCGACAAAACTCGTCAAATAGTATATAATGCTTATTACAATGTATTTAAATATCTTTAAACAAAGCATTATAAATAGTAAAAATGATGCTCTTACAGAAACAGCCCTAAATTATGTTAAGGAGGTTTTTGTATGTCCTATTTAAAGCTTATAGATAATAAAATCCAATCTTTGGCCGAGTCTCTATCATCCATACTGAATGTGGAAATTACGGTGGTAGACAGCAGTCTTTTGAGAATTGCAGGCACGGGAGATTTTTATCACCGCATCAACGAAAGCAGTCCGGAAAATTCGCTGTTTGCGAAGGTACTGAAAAACGGCAAGCCTGAATTCAATATATATGAAAAAGATAATGCTGTATGTCGTTCCTGCAGCTATGGCGACACATGCAAAGAGCGCAAAAGCATGATTTATCCCATTAAAGTTGAAGAAGAAAATATAGGGGTGGTGTGCTTTGCCTCCTTCAACCCGGTGCAAGACCAGCTGATGCTCAGCAAAAAAGAAGAATATATGGACATGCTGAAGCATTTTGCCGAGAGCATTGAAAAAGAAATAATAAGCATAAAAATGATAAACAAGCTTAATATGGGTATAGCTGAAATAAATGGTGTAATTAATTCCATAAACAGATGCATAATTATTTTAAACAAAGAACAAAGAATAATTCACATCAATTCCAAAGCCATAAGGATACTCAATATCAATTTTTCAGCCAATAAAATCATCAACAGAAAAATAAGCGATATAATAAAAAACTTTAAGGTTGAAGACACAAATAACAAGGAATTGGTAGGAAACTGGACAATTGAGAATAGGATATTAAAGGTTCTATATAAGGTAAATTATATTATACTTGATCAGAAAAACATATCAACCCTTATAGACTTTGATGCTTTAGATGAAATAATCAACATAGCCTTGACTTATAACAATGATAATGTAATAACCTTTGAGAATATTGTGGGATGCAGCCAGGTTATGCAGGACGTGATAGATAAGGCCAAAATAGCTGCTAAATCCGACTCCACAATATTTCTCTATGGTGCCAGCGGTACAGGGAAAGAGCTGTTTGCCAGATCCATCCATAATGCAAGCTTCAGGAAGGACGGACCTTTTATAGCGATAAACTGTGCTACCTTGCCCGAAAACCTTATCGAGTCGGAGCTTTTTGGTTATGAGAAGGGCTCCTTTACGGGAGCAAGCCCCAAAGGTAAGATCGGAAAATTTGAGCAGGCAAACAACGGCACATTGTTTCTTGATGAAATTGCGGACCTTCCACTGCATCTTCAGGCAAAGCTGCTCAGAGTCCTGCAGGAAAAAAAGATAGACAGGATAGGCAGCACCACACCCACGGATATAAATGTTAGGATAATATCTGCCACTCATAAAAATCTGCAAGAACTGGTAAGGAAAAACCAGTTCAGAGAGGACCTATATTACAGACTGAACGTTATACCTCTATCTCTGCCTTCGCTGAAGGAAAGGGATGAAGATGTACTTTTATGCACTGAATATATAATCAAGAAACTATGCAATAAAATGAATAAGCCTCAAAAATATATATCCAAAGATATTGAGAAAAAATTCCTGAACTATAGCTGGCCCGGCAATGTGAGAGAGTTGGAGAATGTATTGGAATATGCCATTAACTTTTCAAATGATGATGAGATCGGCGAGGAGGATCTGCCGGAATATTTCTTAAGCGATATTGCGAAGGCGGAAACAAAATATGAATATGTTGATGTAGAAGCCATAGATATAAATAGCCTGAGAAGCTTGGATGAAATGACAAGAGATTATGAGAAAAAAATACTCAAAAGGCTTTTGGACTTATATGGCGATACAACGGAAGGAAAAAGGACAATAGCAAAGAAGCTTAATATGAGCATTACCACATTATATAGAAAGCTTAATGATTATTAAAAAACATTTTAGTTCAGGCGGTTCAGCTGAAAAGACAGAATGAGCAGACTATAAGGCCGCATGATAATAATAGAGATGTTATATAGCAGCAGTGGCGAAATCAATACCCCTATGGAACTTATAAAAGCCCATAGGGGCACATTGTTTAAATATAACAAAAATACAATACTTTTACTTGAAAACCTATGATACCCTGTATTATGCCATAAAGATCTGACAAAATCAAATAGATAATCAAACATAAAGTGAAATATTTAACTACAGTGAAGAAAATAATCAAGAAAGTTTTCAAATTTGAAATAGTTTTTCATTTATGGAAAATTTACAACTATAGTAAATTGTTTTTTACTATAAGTACATAATTAGAAGCTGTATTAAATCAAGCATAGTCAATATATCTTAATGTGATAAAATTTTATGAAGCTTTGCTAACTTTTTTCAATTATGAAATATGTCTCTCTGACTCGATAGATAAAAGCACTTCTAATACAACTTATTATTAATTTTTCAGGATATTATTTATATTATTTTCCATTTATGCCAGATAATCAAATACATTTTTAGAATTTTATCATTCTTATTATGGTATAGATATTGCATAGATTAATTATACGGAGTCAGGTATAGTGGTTTTTATGACTTTGTGAAAAAAATAATGAAGGGAGGCAGACCTCATAGAACCATAGCAGCTAAAGCATGATAGAAAAATTATTAGATGCATATATAGAAAAATACACACTTGAGGCTGCGTTGACTTTGCTCTGATACTATTTAGAACAAATAAATCGCCTAGTGATTATGATGATTTATGAATGAAAGAACAGAAAGGAATGATTTTACTATGAAACCTATAGAGAGGATAG
>DPSW01000104.1:0-6885 GCA_003527145.1 Clostridiaceae bacterium
CCGCAAGAAAGTTTTTTATGAGCTTGCTGGATAAGGCTCTCAAGCGGAGAGGCCGGGCAGTTGCTTTATCCGTGGCAGCGTTTGCCCTATCCATATTTATGGCTTTGCAGCTGGGGCTCCAATTTTTCCCCTATGCCGATAAGGATATGATGTATATCAATATAACCAGCGAAAGAAGCAATGATCTGGCAAAAACGGAAGAGATAACTGAAGATGTGTTTAGCATACTGGAAGATCAAAAGGAAATAAAGTTTTATACCGCCGCTATCGGTGACGGACTTCCAAAGTTTTACAATGCGGTACCTATAAGCACACCCTCAAAGGATTTTTCTCAGATCTTGCTGAGAGTTGACTTGAAGAAGGGCGGGAGATTCAAAACCAACTCAGAATTTTCCGATTACCTTCAATCCGAGATCGATAGAAAGATTGCCGGGGGCAAGGTGGTTGTAAAGCTGCTGGAGCTGGCTGAACCTACAGGAGCACCTGTGGTTGTGAGAGTCTCCGGCAAGGATATGGATGCGCTGGTGCAAACGGCCGGCCTTATAAAGTCCTTACTGAAGGAAATACCGGGCACCATGAATATAGAAGATGATCATGCAGACAGAATATATCAATATGATGTGGCTTTGGCCCCTGATTTGGCAGCTTATTACGGGCTCAGCTCCTATGATGTGCAGAATGAGATAAACATAGCCTTGATGGGAAGGGTGCCCAGCAAGCTCCGTCAGCAAGGAAGTGAATATAATATAAAGGTTGAGGGGGATATAAGGTCCAAAGAGGAACTGGAAAATCTGGCTGTCAAATCTTCCGTAACCGGCAATAAAGCATTGCTGAAATCCGTTGCACCGATAAGCGTCGCCCATCAGTACCCTCAGATAAAAAAATACAACCGAGAGATGGCCGTAATGGTTTTAAGCGATGTTAAAACCGGATATAATCCTGTGGATATTGAAAGAAGCCTGGGGGAAAAGCTGAAAGGTGCGGATGTGGGCAATGTATCAATAATCTTTGACGGTGAAAGAGAAAAGATAGTCCAGTATTTTGGGGATTTGGGAGTATCTGCAATATTTGCGGTGATGCTTGTTTATATCATACTGCTGTTCCAGTTCGGATCGTTCCTGCAGCCTCTTATAATACTCATAACCATACCCCTATCTGTAATAGGATCAATTTTGGGCCTGGCATTGTTCAGACAGCCCTTGTCCTTTACTGCGCTTTTAGGAATTGTAAGTCTTGCGGGCATAGTGGTAAACAACGCCATACTGCTTGTAGACTTTATAAATGCAGAAAGAAGCGAGAGTAAGGATGTAAACACAGCCTGCATAGATGCGGTGAATAAGAGATTCCGGCCCATCATGCTGACCACCATTACTACCGTAATAGGGCTGAT
This sequence comes from Clostridiaceae bacterium, assembly GCA_003527145.1. Taxonomy (GTDB): domain Bacteria; phylum Bacillota; class Clostridia; order Lutisporales; family Lutisporaceae; genus Lutispora. Next base: position 1,391 of record DPSW01000104.1, read on the forward strand.
CCCTTTGGCATTGGGCGGCAGCAGCCTCATGGTGCCCATGGCTGTGTCGCTTATGAGCGGTTTGATGATATCCACATTGCTGACATTGGTGGTGATACCGGTAGTATACAGCATATTTGAAAAAAAGGCAGCTTAGGCTGATGTAGCTTAGGCCGCCTTTTTCTTTTTTTTCATTAAGCCGATAAGCAAAATAATGGGAGGTATGATCAATGTAAGGGCAATATCCCCTATATTTGCTACAGTGTAGGAAAAACGCTCCAGGTCAAATTTGCGTACAGTGATCAATAAGGCTAAAAGATATAATACCAATATGAAAATATTTAAAAGAGGCTTTTCATCCTTTAGATTAAAGATGGTTCCGATAAGCCTTAGAGTTATGTAAGAAAGAGTAGCAATAAGAACAAAGTCACTCAGAACCCATACTATTACTGCAAAGGATTCAATTTTTTCCAATATGTCAAACACAGATATCAGCTTTACTGCAGACATAAATGGCAAGGGAGACTTTTCAGTGACGGAGGATCCGAGAGAACCTATTACTACTATTAAAAGCACTATAGTATAGAATGCGAGGTACAACGATGCATATAAACTTTGCTTCATTAAATTTTCCTTATGGCTTATTTCATCACTTATCAAAAAAATAAAAAATATATATCCCCATAGAGAGATTGTGCCTGGGCTTGATTTAAGGACCGGCAATATGTCTATGTAGCTTATGGGCATCAAATTCTTTAATTTTACTTGAGGCAATAAAAAGATAACCAGAAGAAAAAATACTATACCTATGATTGGGTTGATTATTTCATTCATTCTTGCCAATATAGTCAGTCCTGATTTTAATGTAATAAGCACAATAATAAGCATGATGGCTATAAATATGCTTATGTTTGTATCAGAAAATATTGAAGTTACAAGTCTTTCGGCGTAATATCTGGTGAAAAGGGCTGTCATGATCAAAATCCACAAAGCATACACTGTCAATAATATTTTACCGGCGGTCTTTCCTATGATTAGAGTGATAATAGTAGTCATAGGCTTATCGTTATATTTCTTAATAGTTTTATCCAGCAATAAGAACATGATATATAGAGAAAATAATGCTATTATAGGCATTAGATAAGAGGCTTGTTTCGCTATATGAGCGGTGTATGTGGAGACAAAGCGTATTGAGGGGGAGAATATCAATGTCAGATATAAAAGGAGGGTCTGCCTTAAAGAAATCTTGCCTTTGTTTTCCAGCATATGATAATAAACCTCCCTCATTGTTTATATCGGAATAGCTTAAGAGCAAATTCCGCTATGCTTATGCTGTAAGGATTCCTTGTGTACAAATAAGCCATAGCGGCGGCTGATAAGGCAAACAATAGAAATACGGCCATTTCCTTATACAGCTTTCTGCTGCTCATATAATTGATGTCATACAGAGATATGACAGCTATCAAAATCAGCCAAAAAATCATTTTTCCACCCCGTACCCGCTTCTTATAGGTTCTTCGATATCATAGGTTCTGTTTATAACCGAATCGATATTCACAGATATTTTAAGATCCGGGAATATTTTATTCCAATCATTTTTTATGCTCTCCCATAGAACCGGATATTTNNGGGAATATATCCATATTATTTTCTTTTGCAAAGGATAATATATCCTGAACTTCTTTTTTTACTTCTTCTTCCTGCTGCTTTTCAAGAAAATTCAAGATATCCTTTTTGAAAATATTTTTAGTACCCTTTATATCCATTACATTGGATGATAATTTAATATTTATTGCAATATTCAGTTTGCCATCTGTCAGCTTTGGTATGATTTTTGTTTTGCTTTCTATTATTTCAAGAGAAACAGACTGGCCTCCGGGCTCCTTTACTATAATTATTCCCGACTTTATTTTTCCTCTTACCCAGTTAAAGCCTCTTGCCATTTTATCAGTTATATATCCGAAAAGCTTTTCCCCTTTGAATAATGCGAAGCCGGACAGCTTAAGTCTGTCTTTGCGGCCTTGTTCACTGGGATTCTCATAGTTGCCACTTTTGATTTCTATGCATGGGATATATGGTGACATATATGTGTAATCAAACATATTCATTATATCAACCAGGTTTATTTCATCCGATATCGAAAGTTTATCCTGGTTGCTTAAGAGGCTTTCCAATAAATCTCCCACGAACACATCTTCATCCCCTATTTTTCTTAAAGTATTTAAAGCTGTATAGCCTTTAACGATTAAAACCTTGGAATTTAATCTTATTTCATGGTCCCGGGCAAAAAAATCCATATACTTCAAGATTTCATCTTTAGCTGCCTCTTCTCCGATCAGTATATATTCTGCATGGCCATAAAAGACTCTTTTATCCGAATAAGCGGAAAGGTCTCTAATGGCTTCAGCTGTTGTAGCTCCCCTTGACGTCAGTATATTGGTCTTTGTTTTGGAACCGCTGCTTCCTTCCCTTGACCCTGAGGCCGGATTAATATTTTTTGTGGCTGACGAAACAATGATATCCTCACTGCCATCCTCTGCCTTATCTATTCCGACAGCGTTGACGAAAAGTATCTTATTTATTTCGGTCCTTCCAAAGCTGTATTTGGTACAGCCGGCGGTAAGAAAAAGGGATATAAATATTAATACTATTAATTTCTTCATACCTGAAAGCACCTCTAATTCCGCCTTTTATTATTTTTGGTCTTCAGATTGGCAGGCCTGTTTTTCATAAAGGATAAAGGCAATCTGAAAAAAGTATCCTGGAACTGCATCGAATCCGTCGAGACAAAGGGGGATAGGTAGGGCACGCTGTAATTATCTATGGTGCATAGATGATATATCAGCAAAATACCTGCAATGCTCATGCCGAACAATCCCGCAATGCTGCTTGCTATTGCGATTATGAAGCGCCACAGCCTGATAGCATTGGAAAAGTCCTGATTGGGCATGACATAGCTGGATATGGCGGTTGAGGCTATCATAACGACTACAGCGGGGGATACCAGTTTAGCATCCACCGCCGCTTGCCCTACTACGACAGCCCCTACTATGGATAAGGCCTGGCCTATGGTTTTGGGAAGCCTGATCCCTGCCTCTACCAGTATTTCAAAAGCTATCAGGAGCCCTAAAGTCTCTATAAAGGAGGGGAAAGGCACTCCTTCTTTGGAAATTTGTATTGATAAGGCAAGCTGCGTAGGTATCATTTCCTGATGAAAGGAGGTTACAGCTATATAAAAGCCGGGAAGAAAAAGAGTAAGTGCAGTAAGCATAAAACGCAGCAGCCTTATGGCAGAGCTATAGATGAAGTTTTGGGAATAATCTTCAGGCGCTTGCATAAATTGCACAAAGGTAGCAGGTACAATCAGCGTTACAGGGAGACCGTCTATCAATATGCCTACTCTGCCCTCAAGCAAGTTGGAGCAAAATTTATCAGGCCTTTCGGTATACAGCAGTTGAGGAAAGGGAGAGAACTTATTGCTCCTTAAGCGCTCTTCTATGACAGAAGTGGTCAGTACTCCATCCACATCTATAGACCGAATTTTTTTTGTTATCTCATCTACCATGCTTTCATTTGTAAGATTTCTAATATACAATATTCCGATAGGAGTTTTTGTCTGTTTCCCTATTATTATTTCTTTAATGGTCAAATCTATGGTCTTTATTCTTCTCCTTATGGTAGCAATATTAGTTGACAGGGTCTCTACGAAGGAATCCTTCGGGCCTTTGATCACATTTTCGTTAGAAGGTTCTGTTATGTTTCTGGTATCAAAGCCTTGAACGTTGAAGGAAAAGGCTGCGGCGTTTTTATCAAATATCAGAACGGCATTCCCGTTGAGTATATCAGAAGCAACAAAGTCTATATCCAAAAGTTTTTTTTCATCTGGGAAATACAAGCTGCCCGATTCGATAAGATCTATTATTTCCTCTTCTTTTTTTGCACAGCGTAAATAAGGGCTTTCTAGAAGAGGCTTCAGAATGAAATTGCTTAGGTACTCCTTTTGGATAAGCCCGTCAATAAAAGCAAGGGTCACTTTTATAGCTTTCTCTGAGCCTGCATAGATATCTTTAAAGTATATATCGCTGCTGTGACCGATTAGAGCTATCAAATTTGCGGTATTTAATTCCATATTCTCATTGCCCATATTATATTTCTCTCCTTTCAAAAATTATCTGCTAAAGCACCGGCTTTTATGCGTCACATATACATAAGAAGATGAAATAAAAAAACAGCCGTGAAAATCACGAATGTTGCTTTTGCATAGCTTCTGACGGGTGAGAATAAAAAAGAAGTATGCATATCAAATAGAATTTAGGGGAAAAATGGCAGATAAATTTGCATATATCGTCGGAATTTGCGATAAATAAATGAAGGATAATGCAAAAATATGTAGAATTAGTTATAATATTACAAATATTTACAGGAATGTTTGTAGAGGTGAAGGAAGGCTATGACAAACAAAATTAACAGATTTATGGGTATAGCAGCCACGATATTAGCTATAATGTTTTTGGAGTCAACGGAGATTTCATATAGATTATCTACTATTTTTGGGATATTTGCAATGCTTATCATATTTTCCATATATAAAGGCGGGATATTGTCGGGCGTGGGGAGCACTATCATCACCATATTATATATGTACAATTTGAGGAGAGGCCGGGTTCAAGATCCAAGCCTTTACGACATTTCACACTATGAATTTTTGCTGGATATACTGTCTATGATATGCATAGGAGTGCTCGCAGGCATCACGCAATACAGGTATATAAGCTATTATGAAAGGTTCAAGGAGAGCTGCTTGTTTGCATCCCGGGCCGAGGAAATATCGGATATCATGATTTGCAACACATCTCCGGAAGGAAAGTATATAAAGGTGCCTCAAAACCTATGCTCACTATTGGGCTATACGAAAAATGAGCTTTTCAATAAGCATTACTGGGATGTAACTCATCCCGAGGATGCCGCATTGGAAGAAGAGCTGTTCCATAGCCTTATTAGCGGTCATAAGGAAACATACAGTATGGAAAAAAGGGCTTATAAGAAGAACGGGGAATTGATGTGGTTATTCTGCAATGTTTCTGCTGTAAAAAATAACGATGGAGAGATAATATATCTGCTCAGGTATCTGGTGGATATAACAGAGCAGAAAATAATGAGAGAAGAGTTAAAAAATAAAGAGAAAGAGCTCAGAAGAAGCGAGAATAAGTACCGGAACCTGGTGGAGCTGAGCCCGGATGCAGTTATAATTCATGAGGGCGATACCATTACCTTTGTCAATAACACAGGTGTAAAGCTGCTGGGCGAGCTGACAGCGGAGGATGTGACAGGGAAGAGTCTGTATGAATTTATACATCCGCACTATGTATACAATGTAAAAAGCCAGATCGGAAGGGCCTGTGTGAATCTTAACCAGGCTGGCATGCCCTTTGATGTGAAAATAATATCTCATAACCGGATTGAAACGGATGTGGAGATGATAAACATAGGGTTCAACAATGGCAATGACATTCAGG
>DPSW01000104.1:6940-7160 GCA_003527145.1 Clostridiaceae bacterium
TAAATGAGTTTTTCGCAAATATCTCTCACGAGCTGAGGACACCTTTGAATGTGATACTGGGTACGCTGCAGCTTCTTGACATACATAATCAGAACGGCAGCAAGAAGGATTTAAATATGGATAAGTATATAGGCCTTATGAAGCAGAATTGCTATAGGCTTCTGAGGCTCGTGACCAATATCATTGATATAACTAAAATTGATGCTGGGTATTTTGATGT
>DPSW01000222.1 GCA_003527145.1 Clostridiaceae bacterium
ATGCTTCAAGGCCATCCGGACATGAAAGGGACACCGGGGGTGGATATGTCCACAGGCTCATTGGGCCAGGGCTTATCTGTTTCAAACGGCATGGCTCTTTCTGCAAAGCTGGATAACAAGTCTTACAGAGTATATGCGCTCTTAGGAGACGGAGAGCTCCAGGAAGGCCAGGTATGGGAGGCTGCTTTGACTGCAGCGCATTACAAGCTGGATAATTTGACCATATTTATAGATCATAACGGCTTGCAGATAGATGGAACCAATGAAGAAGTAAAGAATGTAAATCCTATAGAAGATAAGTGGAAAGCTTTTGGCTGGCACACTATTTCCATAGACGGCCACGATTTGCAGCAAATAGAAAAGGCTGTAGAAGAAGCTAAGAGCACTAAGGGCAAGCCTACCGTGATAATTGCAAGCACAGTAAAGGGCAAGGGAGTTTCCTTTATGGAAAATGAAGTAGGCTGGCACGGTGTAGCTCCAAATGCTGAGCAGAAAGAGCAGGCCTTAAAGGAATTGGAGGTTTTGAAATAATGGGTAACATTGCAACTAGAGAAGCCTATGGAGCGGCTTTAGCAGAACTGGGCGAAAAATATAAGAATGTGGTGGTTTTGGATGCCGATCTCTCAAAATCCACCAAAACCCATGACTTTAAGAAAAAGTATCCTGACAGATTTTTTAATATGGGCATANNAGGGACTGCGGCTGGCTTTGCTACCTGCGGCAAAATCCCTTTTGCCAGCACCTTTGCCATGTTTGCAACAGGCAGAGCTTTTGAGCAGATAAGAAACTCCATAGCATATCCCAGGCTAAATGTGAAGATCGCTGCTACTCATGCAGGGATTACATTGGGAGAGGACGGAGCATCCCATCAGGCCATAGAGGATGTGGCGATAATGAGGGCAGTGCCCAATATGACCATAGTCAATCCTGCTGATGCCCTGTCTACAAGAAAGGCCATAGAAGCAGCAATACAATATAACGGACCTATGTATATAAGGCTTGGCAGGCTTGGAGTGCCTGAAGTATATAAAGAGGATATAGATTTTACAATAGGAAAAGGTATATTGATAGAAGAAGGCAAGGATGTGACCATAATCGCTTCGGGTTTTATGGTTCATCTGGCCATAGAAGCGTCTGCAATGCTGAAAGAAGAAGGCATAAGTGCAGAAGTCATAGACATGCATACCATAAAGCCCATAGATAAGAACCTTATAATCGGATCAGCCAGAAAAACAGGAGCAATTGTTACCGCTGAAGAGCATAATATTATAGGAGGACTTGGCGGAGCAGTAGCCGAGGTGCTATGTGAAGAATATCCTGTACCTGTGGTACGAGTGGGTATAAAAGATGTATTCGGCCAATCGGGGAAACCTATGGAATTAGTAGAATTATACGGTATCAGCGCCAAGGATATTGCAGCAGCGGCAAGGCAGGCAATATCCAAGAAATAGATTTTGTTATGAAACTAGGCTTCGTTCAGTGTTGAAATTGGAAAGAGCAGCAAAATTACTTTTCAGATAGGGGGGGTCTTCATGAGTAGATATAGAGAATTAGAAGTCGATGAGCTCACTAACAGATGCAGATGCGAAGAATTGGGCTTTCAAACCACAGAAGAACTGGAGCCTTTGGATGGCATAATCGGCCAGGAAAGGGCAGTTTCCTCAATGGAGTTCGGTCTTACCATAAAAAGGGAGGGCTATAATATTTTTGTAGCAGGCCTGACGGGTACNNGTATACAAGGTCTATAGCAAAAAAAATGGCAGAAACAGAAAAGACTCCTGAGGACTGGTGCTATGTATATAATTTTAGAAATCCGGATCGCCCCATCGCTATTAATCTGCCTTCCGGTACAGGAAATACCTTTGTAAAAGACATGAAGAAGCTTGTAAAGATGTTGAGGATGAAGATACCCAAGGCCTTTGAGGGCGAAGAATATGAGAAGCAAAAAAGTGAGATACTGCAGGCTTTTCAANNATATAATGGAGGATTTTAATAAATATGCCCAGGACCAGGGCTTCATGCTTAAAAGAAGTGAACAAGGGCTCCTTACCATTCCCGTAGCTGATGGCAAGCCTATGGAAGAAGGAGATTTTATAAATCTGGATGTCTCTAAAAGAAAAGAAATAGAAGAAAAATCCTATATTGTGCAAAAAAAGCTTATGGAGTATTTAAAGCAAGTGAGAGATATGGAGAAGTCCGACAGGGACAAGGTAGAGCAGCTGGAGGGAAAGATTGCCCTTATAACCGTTGAACAGCCTGTTCGAGAGCTTGTTGAAAAATACTCTGAATTTAAGAATGTAGTAAGCTATCTCAAAGCTGTACAAAAGGATATGATTCAAAATATTGAAGACTTCAGAAAAACTGATAAGAAGAAAGAAGAAGAGATAGATATTCTGGAGAAGATCAATGCCAAGGATTTCACATTGAAATATAAGGTAAATCTGATAATTGATAACAGGGAGACTAAGGGAGCGCCTGTGGTCTTTGAACCTCATCCCAAATATTACAATCTTCTGGGACGGATTGATTATGAAAGCAACATGGGAGTTGTTACTACCGACTTTACAAAAATAAAGCCGGGTTCAATCCATGCAGCCAATGGAGGGTACTTGATAATCAACATGTCTGATATCGCCAAGAGCCCTGAGAGTTGGGACGGCCTTAAAAGAGCATTAAAAAACAAAAGCATAGCTATAGAGAATATTTTTACAAATACGGGTCTTGTTTCAGGAGGCCTGAAGCCGGAGCCCATCCCTCTCAATTTGAAAGTTATATTGCTCGGGAACAGCTATCTTTATCAGATGCTGTTCAGCTATGACGAAGATTTCAGAAAGCTGTTTAAAATAAAAGCAGACTTTGACATGGAAATGGTTTCAAGCCCTGAAAATATTGATAAGTATTCAAGATTTATCAGCTCTCACTGCCGGGAAAAAAATCTTATGCATTTCGATTGCACAGCAGTAGCCTATATAATAGACTACAGCAGAAGGCTTGCAGATCACAAGCATAAGCTTTCCACAAGATTTAATGATATCGTGGAGATATTATATGAAGCAGACGCTTGGGCAAGGATAGCTGCATCTGATATCGTCAGGGATGCACATGTGAAGAAGGCCATAGAGCAGAAAAGATACCGCTCAAGCAGAGTGGAAGAAAAGCTGCAGGAGCTTATTGATACAGGAGTGATACTTATTTCCACTGCAGATACCATGGTAGGCCAGGTCAACGGGCTATCGGTGATGGATATGGGGGATTATGCCTTCGGCAAGCCCAGCAGGGTCACCGCCACCACCTTTGCAGGGGATAAGGGTATTACCAATATTGAGAGAGAAGTGGAGATGAGCGGCAGCATACATGATAAAGGCGTACTGATCCTTTCCGGTTATCTGGGAGAAAAGTTCGCCCAGGAGTTCCCGCTTACATTGTCCGCTCATATATGCTTTGAGCAGCTGTATGACGGAGTGGAGGGCGACAGCGCCTCTTCAACGGAATTATACGCATTGCTGTCCAGCCTATCTGATGTGCCTATAAAGCAATATATAGCCGTCACAGGCTCCGTAAACCAAAAAGGCAAGATTCAGCCTATCGGCGGGGTTAACGAGAAAATAGAGGGCTTTTTCCAAAGCTGCAAGCATAAAGGCTTAAAAGGCAATGAAGGGGTCATTATACCTCATCAGAATGTGGATAATCTTATGCTGAATGATGAAGTGATCGAAGCCATAGAAAAAGGCTTGTTCCATATTTATCCCATAGCCGACGTAGAGGAAGGCATCGAGATTCTGACGGATATACCTGCAGGCAAAGCGGATGAAGACGGAAATTATCCTGAGGGCACTCTCTACCATCTGGTGCAGAAGAAAATAGAGAAATATGCACGACTGGTTGAGGAATTTGACGGGGAATAAGGGTTGTAGAACTCAGGATTCAGAACTCAGAGCTCAGGAGGGGGACGGAAACCAGGTCAAGACACGGAAGGGGATGCGGAGAACACGGATTAACACTGATTTTTCCAGGGATTAGCACGGTTATCTATTTTAACTAATAACTTAAAACTTTTATATATTACGCTACAGTAAAATAGCATCCATGTAT
>DPSW01000143.1 GCA_003527145.1 Clostridiaceae bacterium
TAATTATATAAGAGTAATGGCTGAGACTGCATATGATATTAAGGGTAAGATAATTAGCACAAAAATTAAAGGCATAAATAAAGACATGATGTTGGGAATTTTGGAAAAGATTTAGTATCTAGAAGGATTTTTAAATGTTTTGTTTNNTATGGAAAACTGTATCTTTTGTAAAATAATAAAGGGTGAAATACCATGCAGCAAGGTATATGAGGATGATAAGGTGCTGGCATTTAACGATATTAACCCGGAAGCTCCGGTTCACGTGCTCATTGTCCCCAAAACTCATGTCCGATCTATTATGGATCTAAATGAAGATGGATATCTGCTGATAAGTCATGTTTTCAAGGTCGCTTCTAAGCTTGCAAAAGATCTGAACATTGATGAAAAAGGTTTCAGAGTAGTAAACAACATCGGAGAGAATGGAGGACAAACAGTTCCCCACATACATTTTCACCTTTTAGGCGGCAGGCTTTTGCAATGGCCTCCCGGTTAAATTAGTCAAACCTTTTATTGACACCTGATTAGCATGTACTGTATAATAAAATATGTGTTTAATTTATCCCACTTTTTATGCAGTTAAATTTAACCTAGTGATTGTTACCAGCGGAGGGAGGGTGAGTTAGATGTCTGAAATTAAAGTTGGTGAAAATGAATCTTTGGAAAGCGCATTGAGACGTTTCAAGAAAAAATGTGCTAGAGCTGGAGTGCTGGCTGAAGTTAGAAAAAGAGAACATTATGAGAAGCCTAGTGTAAAAAGAAAAAAGAAATCTGAAGCAGCTAGAAAGAGAAAATTTAAATAAAGTTTTATATAAAAAGGATGGTTTAAATGTCTCTAAAGCAAGTTTTACTGGATGATATGAAGGCTGCAATGAAAGATAAAGACACCTTAAGAAAAAATGCCATCACTATGGTGAGGGCAGGAATACTTCAGATTGAAAAGGATAAAAAGACAGAACTGGATGATGAAGCTATTCTTGAAGTTATTGCAAAGGCTCTAAAGCAAAGAAAGGATTCCATACCGGAATTCGAAAAAGGCAATAGACCTGACCTGGTGGAGGATTTAAAAAGGGAAATTGATATTTTGATGGCCTACCTTCCTCAGCAGCTTAGTGAAGATGAGTTAGACAGCATTGTTTCACAAACAATATTTGAAGTTGGAGCTCAAAGTGCCAAGGATATTGGAAAGGTGATGAAGGCTCTTTTACCTAAGACCAAAGGCAGGGCAGATGGAAGATTGGTAAATGAATTAGTTAAAAAGCATTTAGATTAATTCTGATTAATAAACCTGAAATCTATAGATTTCAGGNNTAATAATGCATAAAAAAGTTTGGATTTCCTTAATAAGCACTGGAACTTAAGAACTTTGCAAGAAAAGCCTTGTTGATTTATTAAATATTTCAATGAGGCTTTTCTTTTAGCTCAAAATGTAAAATCTATTAATCACTGAATTAAGATTCAGTGGGTGTGCGATCCCCTTCTGAATGAAGTCTCGTTCAACTGTAGACAAGATGGGGAGATAATTGTTACAATATAATTGTTAAATAATTAACTACAGTAACTGACAGGAAGTGAAGAAATGATAGAGATTAGTGTTTGTATAGGAAGTTCANNCATGTCATATTAAGGGTTCATACAAGGTGATAAAGAGCCTGCAAGAGCTTATAGCCAGATATTCTATGGATGAACAAGTGGACTTAAAGGCATCCTTCTGTCTCGGACATTGCGCTGATGGTGTTGTAATCAAGGTAGGAGATAGATATATCAATAGCGTTAATCCTCAAAATGTGGAAAGTTTTTTTAGGANNGGAGAGTGAATAATATGAATGCAATAAAACTGTCAAAAACTGATTGTAAAAACTGTTATAAATGTGTCAGACACTGCCCTGTTAAAGCGATAAGGATTAAGGATCAACAGGCTCAAATCATAGAGGATATGTGCATTGTATGCGGCACTTGTTTAAAAATATGCCCTCAGAATGCAAAGTATATCAGAAGTGATATCGGAAAAGTCAAAGAGTTTATTTCTCAGGGTTTTACAGTTATTGCAAGCCTTGCTCCATCATTTATTTCCCTGACCGATAGCCCGGAAAGATTGATAGGAGCGATTAAAAAACTCGGATTTTCTGCTGTTGAAGAAACTGCAGCAGGCGCCAGGCTGGTTTCACAAAAGTATAAAGAGATTGTGGAAGCCAAGCCCGGAGAGAATGTTATTTCCACAGCTTGCCCGACTATTAATTATTTGATTCAAACATACTATCCTCATGTGGTCGGCAATATGGCTGAGGTAGTATCACCTATGATAGCTCATGGCAAGATGATAAAGAAGAGAATGGGAATGGATGCCAAGGTTATATTTATAGGTCCTTGTGTGGCTAAGAAGCATGAGAGTGAAGAGCCGCAATGTGAAGGATTTGTCGATGCTGTATTGACCTATGATGAGCTTTATCAGTGGTTTGAAGAGGAAAATATAGATATATCCCAATGCCGGGAAGCGGAGCTTGATAATGAAGAACCAGGAAGCAGCAGATTTTATCCCATGCCCGGTGGCGTGCTCATGAGCATGGGATTAGATCGGGAAATTCAAAAAACTATGAGTATAGATGGAATAGATGAATGCATGGATATATTGGAATATCTTTCTTCAGGCAAAGGGATTAAAGGTGCTTTTTTAGAAATGAATGCTTGCAGGGGTGGCTGTCTCAATGGTTCAGGATGCAATAAATTAAAGAAAGGGATTCTTGAGGAAAGAAGGAAACTCATCGAATTTGCGGTTAAAAGCCGGGCTGCGAATAAAAACAAGGGTGATAAAATAAAGCTGGACAAGGTATTTTCAGGGAAATCGCCTGATGCTAAAATGCCCACTGAAGATGAGATAAGAGGAATATTGAAGAAAATAGGGAAACCCGGCAAGGAGAAAGAATTTAACTGCGGTGCATGCGGATATAATTCATGCAGAGAGAAAGCCATAGCGGTATATCAGGGAAAAGCAGAGTTGTATATGTGCCTTCCTTATATGAAGGAAAGAGCAGAATCTATTTCGAACATAATAATAAGCAACACCCCTAATGTAATAATGGCAATAAACGAAGATTTTGAGATACAGGAATTTAATAAATCNNTGCCGAAAAGATGTTCGGCCTTAGCCGAGCTGATATAATAGGAAAAAAAGCCTATGATTATTTTGATGTATATGAATTCATATGCTTAATGGAATCGGGCGAGAGCTTGATCACTAAGAAAATCAGCTTTGATAATTACGGAATAAGAACCCAAGCCACAATAGTACGTTTGAACGAGCATGGGCTTATTTTAGGCATTTTTAAAGATATAACGGAGGAAGAAAAGCAAAAAGANNCGAATCTATTAAGCTGGCTCAAGATGTAATAGATAAACAAATGTATGTAGCACAGCAAATAGCTAGCCTTTTGGGCGAAACCACGGCGGAGACAAAGGTTTCGTTAAGCAAGCTAAAGGATATTATGTTGAAGAGTGAGGAAAGTTAAATGGCATTTTTTGTTGACGTGTCTGTACGCAGCTTAAACAAGCACAATGAAGAGCTTTGCGGTGATAAGGTTGAAGTAATAAGGACAAGGGAGTCCGTAATAATTATACTGTCGGACGGTTTAGGGAGTGGTGTGAAAGCCAACATTCTGGCAACGCTTACATCTAAAATAATTGGTACTATGCTTAAAGAAGGGGCTTCCATTGATGAGGCCGTTGATACTATTACACAGACTCTTCCCATATGCAGTGTAAGGCAAGTGGCATATTCTACATTTACCATATTACAAATATTTAATGATGGACATGCTTATATAGTAGAATTCGACAATCCTTCCATAGCATTTTTCAGAGGCGGGGAAGCTGTTAGCCTGCCTTGGGAAGAAAGAATCATTCATGGAAAAAGGATCAGAGAGTCAGAATTGCAAATATTTAAAGAGGATATTTTTGTCATGTTCAGCGATGGCGTAGTTCATGCGGGAGTAGGCAAAATACTGAATATGGGATGGCAATATGACAATGTGCTGGAGTATATACAAAAAAACGTTAGGAAAAATCCTTCCGTAAATATGCTGGCAGGACAGATAATAAGCGCTTGCAGCAGCTTCTATCAAGGTGAGCCGGGAGATGATACCACCATTGTAGCTGCAGAGATCAGACAGCCAAGCCATTTATCAATAATGGCAGGTCCTCCTTCTGATCCCTCTATGGATGCTGCTGCAGTCAAGTCCTTTATGGATTGCCCCGGAGCCAAGGTTGTTTGCGGCGGAACTACTGCAAATATTGTCAGCAGATGCATAAAAAAGCCCATAAAAACTGTTTTGGAATATGAAAGCCCTGATATACCTCCTATAGCATATATCTCAGGAATTGATCTCGTTACAGAAGGTATTATTACTTTAAACAAAGTATTGAAAAATCTTAAAGATATCAATAAAGGTGCTATGGAGCAATACAATTTTATATATAGATATAATGACGGTGCATCTAAGCTTACAAGAATGCTGCTTGATAGATATACTCATATAAACATTTATATTGGAAGGGCGGTTAATCCGGCGCATAAAAAACAAGAATTTTCAGATGCTTTAGGTATAAAGACGGAAATTCTGGAGTTGCTGGCAGAAAAATTAGATTTATTCGGAAAAGAAGTAGTAAAAATATATTATTAATAGAAATGGTTATAAGACTGGTGTATAATAATATTAATATATTATAAACTTTATAATTGAGTTTATAATCGACTCGATGAATCTAAAGGGGGTAAATGTTTTGTTTGGCGATTGGAATGCGCTGACGGTTTTTCTATATGTGCTTGGATTGGTGCTGCTTGCTATTGAAGGTTTGATGCCCGGTTTTGGAGTGGCAGGAGTATCGGGGATAATACGTGTTATTATCAGTGTGGCAATGATCACTTCAAGCATATATGAGGCTTTATTGCTTATCATTGCCACAATAGCGATACTTGTATTAGTAATTGTAATGATGTATAAACTAGGTTATGGAAGTAAGTATATGAAATTTCTTATATTAGATACAGAGCAAAAACAAGAAGAAGGCTATACAAGCTCCGAAAAGGATGTTTCTTT
>DPSW01000112.1:0-2392 GCA_003527145.1 Clostridiaceae bacterium
AAAGGATTTTTTATTAGCTCAACAGGCATCCGCTTTCCTCCTCCTATAAATAATTTGATTTTCCAATGGCTGGGCATAGCTATGTTCTATATCTATGTATATGAGGAGGATAAGGTTTTATGACAAAAAAGATGAGCCTCCTAAGGTGGCTCATCTTTTATATCTTCATGTTATATACATCTATTGAGTTTAGAAAACTATGCAATTGACCTTCCTCTAAATTTACCTTACCTAAATAAACTACAGGAGTAAAAACATCATAGTTAGGAATCAAATCTTTATTATACGCAATTGTATCATATTGGCAGTTTAAAACATCTGCAATAATAAGCTTATGATCTCCTGCGTCATGAAGATTATATACTCTACATTCTATGTTTGCCTTGCATTCATCTATGCCATTTACATTAACATATTTAGAAGGTAATATTGTAAATCCGAAGCGTTCGAATTTGCTTTCCCCTGTTTTTTGTGGACTTCCACATTCCAATATTTTTTCAGCTATGCTAATATCCGGGATATTGATAACAAACTCACCGGTTCTCTCTATATTTATAAGACTATGCTGCTTCTTGGGATTGTTGAGCAAAGCTAAAGCTACCCTGGGAGGCTTTCTTGATACAGGTATAAACCAGCTAAATGGAGCTACATGGTCTGAGCTGTTCTCATTCTTTGTAGTGCATAGTACAGGGCAAGTTGGTTGTATTAAGGATATGCTATTAGATAGTTGCTCCTGTGNNATCATATTCACCTCCGATTTCATTAGCTTTAGCTATTTATTCAGTCTCCCTAGATAGGGCAAATACCTCTCATCCTCTCCGAAAAGCCCTTCTGAAGCCTTTGCACCAATTTTAAGCATATACGCTACTTCTGTAGCACGTTTTACTACACTTTTGGCAGCATCAATAGTTATTTGAGCGTCGAAGTTTTTATTTTCATACAGATTATCTAATGCATCTCTGTCTCCTTTATTATCTGTCCAGCCTGCAAAATGCTTTCAATGAAAGCNNATAACCCACAGGAACAGCACCTTGAACAGCATCAATCACCTTTTTAGTCCCCTCAACACCGAACCCTCCGCACAGCTCAATCAAACGGCAACCTTCTTCTACCACTTTTTTTGCGATTTCGCAGCCGGCATCTATGGAACCTACCCCTACAATGATTGTTTTCAATAGAGTTGATTCAATGACTGCAATATCTCTTTCAGGATCGCATCCTTCGTATACATAAATAAAAGCCATGGTTTTCATGGTAATATCCTCCTTATGCAAATATTATATTTCTTCTTATTCTTAAAGAAGACAACTCGAAAATGATAAATGCCCTATAAATCTGCATAATACTTACATATATCCTTGTTTAATACCTTTTCTACTTCTATCATGTTATCTCTATCTCTCATGCCTGATCCCAATATGAGTTTATCCATAGGTACCTTGATAACGCATACTCTACTACCTATAGATGCTTCTGCAGATATAAGGGGTCTGGCTGTATCCATATCCATGAGCATGATTAGATCGGGAAAGGTTGCCAGCCTTTCTCCTTTGGATTCCAGTATCATGTATTCATTCCAGACATCTATTATATATTCTCTTTTTTGACTTTCTATACACAATTCTCCAACGTCAAAACCTTTACCTGTTTTTAATGTTTTATTAGTTAAAGTTCCTTTAGCTATTATTTCCCCTTGCGCTTCATTGACTATTGCTTCTATCATTGCTATAGCTCCGTCTTTACTTTTATTGAAAAAAGCTCCACCAATTTTTATTGCTTGTTTAATTGCCCCTAAGGCACCATTTTTATACACATAGCTTGCCGGTACCGGGTTTCTGGCTACAGCTACAAACCCGCCGGCATGTTCCGATACCTGTCTTATAACTGCTGATGTTGAGTTAATGCTACCTCGAGCAAAAGCTTCTATATATTTTCCTTTACTTTTATCTCCTCCTACTGCAGATTGATAAGATATATAATCCTTTTTTTTATTTAACATCATTGAACCCATAATACCTGTAGGGTGGGCTCTACCATTAGATGGTGCATCTACTACGGGTATGCCCAACACTGCTGATTGCATCCATCCATTTACTGTAGCAACTGCCCCATTTTCATTGCTTATTATCCCTGAAATATTTACTTCGATGTTATTCATAAGGTTTTTTAATGCATTTACATAATCTATGGGCTTAACACAGCGATCAGGATTGGCAGGCGCACCTACGAGACTTGCTGAACAAATGTAGCTATCGGATGGAAGTATAGATATATCAATGAGTTTTGGGGTACCTAAGGATACAGCCATATTCCCCAGTTCTATACCCTCCTCTATCCACCCACCCCCACCGCCGCCCAAGAAGGCACCACCATATACTGCAGGTAAAACCAT
>DPSW01000112.1:2431-2928 GCA_003527145.1 Clostridiaceae bacterium
TCATGAATAGATGCTCCGGCCTTGATTATGGCGGCCATCTCTACGGCACGCTTTATTACGCTTTTAGCTGCAGTCAGGGTTATATTTGTATACATATCTTCCGAATCGTGTAATTGTTCAAGCGCATTTCTGTCAGTCTTATTATTTGTCCAACCTTCTGCACCTATATATGAATGCCAACCGTCCCCGGCTATGGGTATGCTATTCAATAAAACGGAATGCTGTAATATAAAGCTGGTAGCCAGCTCTTGTCCTCCAAAAAAGTGCATCCCTTGGCATAAAGCGCCTATTACTTTCATATGCCGCATGGATGATACTTCATAATAGCCATAAAAAGCATTGCCTAATCTGTCTATAAAGCATTTAAGTTGTCCCGGTACAGATAGATGATAGACAGGGAAAGAATAAATAACGACATCGGCATTAATCCAGAGTTGCCTTAAATCCTCGAAATCATCTTTTAGGATGCATTGCCCTTTGTTCTCAACACATTTGTT
>DPSW01000332.1:0-2933 GCA_003527145.1 Clostridiaceae bacterium
TTCCTTATTTTGAGGGCAAGAACATAAAAGAGTTCAAAAAGACAGCTGAAGAATTCGACAGAAAGCTATTTGACGGAGTAAGGCTGCCTGCCCCTATAAGATATGGCGTGACGCAGGCCATATTGGAGACTGTGGCTAAAGAACAGCATATTACAATGACCGAGGTTATTGCAAATGAATATGGAATTGAGCTGGAGCTGAAGCCTGTTAGAATCAATGCCCAGTCAGGAGATGAAAGATACACGAATGTTGACAAGATGATACTCAAGGAAGTAGGCATGATGCCTCATGGACTCATAAACAATGTAGAAGACAAGCTGGGCAAAGACGGCAAGAAGTTCCTCGATTGGGTCAAGTGGGTAAAAAACAGAATACAGGATATCGGTGACCCGAACTACAAACCGGTAATGAGATATGATGTATACGGCTGCATGGGGAAAGCTTTCAACAATGATCTGGACAAAGTTGTGGAATATCTTATAGAAGTAGAAANNGAAGAACAATTAAAGGGAATGAAATATCTCCGCAAAAAACTTGACGAAGCGGGTTCAAAATTGAAGCTTATAATCGATGAATATGCCAACACCTATGAAGAGATAGTACAATGGGTCGATGCAAAAGGTGCTGATATGGTTCAGGTAAAGACAATAGATTTAGGCGGAATCAACAATATAGTAGAGGCAGTTTTGTACTGCAAGAAGAATGGAGTTCTGGCATATCAAGGCGGTACCTGCAACGAAACAGACAAATCAGCCCTTGTATGCGTGAACCTGGCAGTAGCTACTCAGCCTTTTGCAATGGCAGGCAAGCCGGGAATGGGCGTTGATGAAGGCGTCATGATAGTAAATAATGAGCAGCAGAGATTGCTTGCAATACTTAAAGCAAAGAAAGAAGGCTTAATTTAATAAGAGGAGATTGAAATATGATACAGGTTAATGTAGAAAAGTGTATGGGTTGCAAAGCATGCGAAAAGAACTGTCCTATGGATGCGATCAAGGTTATTGACAAAAAGGCAAAGGTCAGCAAAGAATGCGTAAACTGTAAAACCTGCATTAAGGTATGCAAATTTGATGCTCTCTCAGAAGCAAAGGCACAAGAAGAAATACTGGTCTGTACCAACTGCGGTGTAAAATGTGAAATTCCTAACGGTTTATTTGGAGCCTGCAAAAGGTTCGTTAATGATAATGGGAGCTTACTAAGGTGCAGACCATTGCAAATACCTGAAAAAACACCTGTAGACAAAGAAAAAATAGCTATCAGCAAACCTTTGATCACTGCTGTAGGGGCCGGAGCAAGCTATCCGGATTATCATCCGGCCCCTTACATAGTGCAGGAAAACATAGATGATTATGATGTTGTTACCGTAGTTACTGAAGCTCCGGTATCCTATAGCTCTATGATGGTCAAGATCGATACAAACTTCTATATAGGCGATGAAGGCGCTTTGGTGAGAAGAGACGGCAAGGTAATGGGAATAGTGACTACAGAACAATATGGCTCTCATATCCTTATCATAGGCGGAGTCAACAGGGTTAAAGGGCCTGATGGAATGTTGGTCGTAAAAACCATGACTCAGCTGGGCAATAAGGAAAAAGTCATCTTAAAGATAGATAATGGAGCAATCTTAGAGTTAGAAGTAGGTAAGGCGCCTATAATAAACGGCGTTAAAGACGAAAAGATGAGAGTTGGCTGCGGCGGCGCATGCTGTGGTTTGTTCGCAAAACATTTGGGGAAATTGATTGATGAGGCGATAATACTGGATCACCACATTACAGGCTTGTTTACCAAACATCCGGCAGGAGCTGAGCAGCTTCCATACAGCGGCGTAACTCCTGTAGGCAGGCTGGCAACGCCGGGAAGGTATTTCTTTGAGCATGGAGACGGATGGGGCGGCACAAATATCAAAGAACCTATAGAAGCAATAAAATCCATAGACATGAATTATGCAAAACCCGGGATGAAAATACTTGTAGCAGAAACTACTTGGAGAAAGGTCGCGCTGTTCAGCGTTAATGAAGAAGGGAAGCCGGTTCAGATTCCTTTGACAGAAGAACTTGAAGAGTTCAGAAAGCTGGCGGCTGACAATTGTGAGGACAGCAGGGTATCCGCTATGTATTATGCCGGAGTAGGCGGCAGCGCCAGAGCAGGAGTGACCGTGGACCCGATCAAGCTGACTCAAGCCGTGCATAGAGGCGATGCAGTATTGACCATTGCAGGAGCTCCTGCATATGTGATGCCGGGGGGAGGAATAACCTTCCTGGCGGATGTAGAAAAAATGGTTGAGAAGCCTTTCAACTATACAGCATCACCTGCGGTAGTCGCTCCAATCGAATATACCATAGTAAAAGAAAAATATGGCGATATTGGAGGACACATAAAAGCTGTAAGAAAAATGGAGGAAGTCATCAAAGAAGATCGCTACCAAATAATTAGACTAGAGAAATCTAAGTAAAAGAAGGCAGGTGTATAAATGTTATGCTAAAGTACTTAGCTAATATAACGAAAGAAGGTCAAAAGAGAAAACTTACCGGAAAAGATAAGAGAATAATCAGTGCCGTAGCTATAATAATGTCGCTTTATCAGCTTTGGCAAAGCACTTTTTCCAGTATACAGCCTTTGCTTCATTACAGTATACATTTAACTTTTATCCTAGTATTNNATGATTATTTGCTGGCTATAATGGCAGCATTATCAGGTATATATTATGCTACTCAGATACCGAGATATCTGCTGAGATGGCCTCAAGTGGACCCGCTTCTTGCGTTGGATATTGTTGCAGGCATTATTATTGTTCTATTTGTGATTGAACTGACAAAAAGGACAATGGGTTCTGTACTGCCATCTATTGGGGTAATATTCCTCTTGTATGCACTGTTTGGTCATCTGATACCCGGTTATATAGGGCACAGGAGAATAGTTCCTATAGATGTGCT
>DPSW01000332.1:2951-3129 GCA_003527145.1 Clostridiaceae bacterium
GGTTCTTTCTTCGCAAACTCAGGTGCGGGGGATTTCTTCTATAAATTCTCTATGTCAGTAGCAGGACGGTATACAGGTGGTGCAGGTAAGGTTGCTGTGGTTGCCAGCGCACTATTTGGCATGATCAATGGCAGCCCCACAGCCAACGTTGTTACTACAGGCTCTTTTACGATACCTA
>DPSW01000459.1:0-3375 GCA_003527145.1 Clostridiaceae bacterium
TAGCGGCCAGAAGCCAGAGGCGTAAAAACCTTTTCCACATAGGAGGATGTGGTAAGGCTCAGTACGGCGGAATAGGCGCAGCGGAAAGAGATCAGGCTTCCGGGCTCGACCTTCTCCTTGCTGGCCGTTACATCCACTATCAAATGATCGCTGCTTCCTCCCAATATCTCCATGCCTTCAGAAATCGGAGTGAGAGCTTCTATTCTTACATCCTGGCGTCCGACAGCCAGTATAGCTCTCTTCCTTATTCCTTTGTCCAGGAACACAGGCGGGTTTCCGAAGGCATCATAGCCGCTCCGGCCTATTGGAACAGAGGGTTTTTGCCTGAGCTCCACCACTTCCGCCTTCAATATGAAAGCATCTTGATGGAGATTTTCAATAAACAATCCGTTGGTGCTGTCCTCTCCAAGGAGTACAGCCTCCCCAATCCTCAAATTGTTTATTCCCTTCGGCAGCTTTCCTTCTCTCAATAGCTTT
The DNA here is from genome assembly GCA_003527145.1 of Clostridiaceae bacterium. Taxonomy (GTDB): domain Bacteria; phylum Bacillota; class Clostridia; order Lutisporales; family Lutisporaceae; genus Lutispora. The sequence continues at coordinate 478 of DPSW01000459.1, forward strand.
AGAGCACAGGTAGAGCCTCCGGATATTATGGGCAGTNNAAACCGCTGTATTTTCTGCTGTGGGCAGAATTCCTCCGTAGCAGCCGACATTCGTACCTATCCCTATGAGCTTTACTCCATTCATCGCGAGGATCTCCCCCACCAGCGTCCCTGAATCTTCCGGCAATACCCCTTCTCTCAGGTCGCCTACATCTATCATCAGTATGATGCTATGCACTTTCCCCATGCTCTCTGCCTTGTCCGAATAAGCTTTTATGACCTCAAGCTGGGATTGAAGGCTGATATCAGCGTATCTGATGACTTCTTCCGCTTCGCTTATTTTGGGGATCCTGATCATCATATACTTCACATCAGGGAACTTCCTTTTAACCTTTGCAATATTTTGTATCCTTGCATCGCCAAAAAAATTATGTCCGTCTTCAACGAGGGCTTCAACAACAGGCAGTTCAGCACAAAACCCTTTTGTTACAATGCAAATATCAATGCCTGATTTTTGACAAAGATCTTTAATTTTTTGGGCATTGTATTTGATTTTTGTCATATCAATTTCTAATAACGGCGTATGCATAACAACCCCCCATAATTTTAAAATACAGCCGCCCTGAGCAGCTGTGGTTACTGCTTAATATTATTATTATTATATCATTGTGGACTTATAATAGAAGCAGTTTTTCTGATTTTATATTCATAGTATTTTCTATGCCAATATTATTTATGAAATATCTATAAATTTTGTAATAAAACTATTTATTTTTTTTATTGTTATGATATAATAAAAATGTAAAATTATTAACAAACTCTCGAAAGGGGAAGGGAATTCGAAATGAAAAAGTTATTATCATTAGCCCTTGTAGCAGTCTTAGTAGTAGCTATGGCTGCAGCATGCGCACCAAAGACCGAACCTGCAGCAGCTCCACCGGCAATCAATGAGGCTGCTTACAAAGATGGTACTTATACGGCAAAGGGTGACACAGACGAAAGAGGCTGGACACCTGAAATTACCGTAGTAGTTAAAGACGGTAAAATCTCCGAAGTGAAATATGATGAAGTAAGAGGCATGTACAAATCAGAAGATACAGAATATCACAAGGCATTCAAAGATGCTAAAAATGTTGACATAGTTGCAGTTTATAAGCAGATGGGCGAAGGACTTGTTGCCGCTCAGGATTCAGAGAAAGTTGCTGCTGTCACAGGCGCTACAGGCTCCTTCACTAATTTCAAAACATTGGCTGCTGAAGCTATCGCACAAGCAAAAGACGGAGACAAGCTCAAAGACGGGAACTTCAAAGCAGCAGGAAAAGAAGATGAAAGAGGCTGGACACCTTTCGTTTCAATCACGGTTGCGGAAGGCAAAATAACAGCTGCCGCTTATGATGAGGTTTCATCAAAAGCATTTGTGAACAAGACACAGGACGAAGGCTACAAGGCAACCTTCAAGCAGGTTAAAAATGTTGACCTAGTCGCGGCATACGAGAAATTCGGTGCAGATCTTGTTGCAGCCCAGGACATATCAAAGGTTGATGCAACAGGCGGAGCAAGTCACTCAGGCGAAAGCTTCAAAGCTTTGGCAGAAAAGGCTTTAAGCCAGGCAAAATAGTATAAAAATACAAAGTAATGCATAAAAAGCAGATGCCGATATCGGCATCTGNNTATTTGGTATGCTCCATAAATTATTACGGCTATAGTGACAATGTAGAACAGGGGTTTCATGCTTGCAATTATATTCACTATTTCATCCGTACTGCTTATCACTCCATAGCCCAGGTAGCACATGAACAGAGTCCAGGGAAAAATGCCTGCGAAGGTATACAGCAAAAACTTGCCTATGTTCATACTATTCATCCCCGCTATATAGGAAAAATAGTTTCCCAGGAAGGTAGGCCGCGAAAGGCATACGGTCCATTCCCCGTATTTATTGAATATATCGCTCACCTTTTTTATCTTATCCATTCTATTGCTGTAATATTTTTTGTAAAATTTAGTGGCAATGTTATTTATATGTCCTCCAATGTAATATGGTATCAGGGAGGCCGCAGTATAGCAGACGCTGCAGATCCCCACCAGCACCCAAAAATTCAATCCAAGCTGCTTGATGGCAAAGCCGCTGAAAATCAATATATACATGCCGGGAAAAGGTACGGAAGCGCCTTCCATAATCATTGCAAGCCCTGCATATAAATAGCTATGCCCTTGCATATGATATATGATCCCCATTATCTTTGATAAAGCAACGCTCATAATTTCTTGATACATATTATANNACAAAATCTCATTTTATATTTTATACGAAAAAGATATTAATAATACTTCATCTATTATTTAACAACCACTCTATGATATGTCTTTTTGCCTTTTTTCAGCATCAGGGCTGCCTCTTTAAAATCATCCAAAGTGATTGTAAGCTCAATAGAATCCACTTTTTCATCATTCAGAAGAAGTCCGCCCTGGTTTATAAGCCTTCTGCCTTCACCCTTTGATGGTGCCAGGCCTGTAAAAACCAACATATCGATAATGTTCATGCCGGCTCCCAGCTGCTCCTTGCTTATTTCTGTTGCAGGCACCATGTCAAGGTTTCCGCCGCCGCCAAACAAAGCTTCTGCCGCATCACCGGCTTTTTTTGCCTCTTCTTCTCCGTGAACAAGCTTTGTGACTTCAAAGGCAAGAACCTTCTTTGCTTCATTTATCTTATTTCCGGGAAGTGCTCCCAATCTTCTTACTTCATCCATAGGCAGGAACGTCAGCAACGCCAGGCATTTTTCAACATCTGCATCGTCAACGTTTCTCCAGTACTGGTAGAAATCATAGGGGCTGGTTTTATCAGGGTCAAGCCATACAGCTCCTGCCTGGGTTTTTCCCATCTTCTTGCCGTCGCTGGTGGTTAAAAGCGTAAATGTCATCC
>DPSW01000459.1:3454-11502 GCA_003527145.1 Clostridiaceae bacterium
AACTCTATAAAGGTAAGCCCTTTCTCCAGCCTGTTTTTGTAGCATTCGGCCGTCAGCATCCTGTTTACAGAGAAGTGCACTCCTATTTCTCTCAAGAAATCTACATAGTTGAGCTTCAGCAGCCAATTTGCATTATTCTCCATTATGGCCTTGCCGTCGCTGAAATCCAAAAACTTTTCAAACTGTACCTTAAATCTTTCAGCATTCTGCTGAATCTCCTCTTGAGTCAGCATCTTTCTCATGTCGGTCCTGCCGCTTGGATCTCCTACCATTGTAGTACCCCCTCCCAGCAGAGCTATTGGCCTATGACCGGCTTTTTGCATGTGGGCCATGACAATCATCTGTAAAAAATGACCTACATGAAGGCTATCCGCAGTAGCGTCAAATCCTATATAAAAAGTAACGGATTCCTTGCCCAATAATTCTCTTACCTCTTCTTCGTGAGTTACCTGCTGGATAAATCCCCTTTCTTTCAAAACATCAAAAACATTTCTCTTTTCCATTTTAATCATCCTTTCATTTCTATTATGCGGACTGATAACGATTGCGGAAGCTCCGACAAAAACAATAAAACCATCCATCCCATGTAGGGACGAATGGCTCGCGGTACCACCCTAATTGGCAAAATAAATGCCCGGCTCAACAGGATACAAATAATATCCCCTTCCCATATAACGGTGGAAGACTCCGTCCCGGCCTACTGAAAATTTCAGCCTGCAGCTCAAAGGTGTATTTCACAGATTGTACCTTCCGGCTTGCACCAGCCGCCGGCTCTCTTTGAGGCATCTTTTCTGTTACTTCTCCTCGTCATCGCCTTTATGAACTTAATTATATATTTGAAAAAAGCTAATGTCAATAGATATTAATAGCATTCCCGGCGGTTAAAACTTCTTTTTAGGTACAAAATGCCCCCCCATGGAAGAACGTATATCAGTAACGGTAATAAATGCATTAGGATCAATTTTATAGACCGCTTTATATAGCTTTTGTATATGCCTTCTTTCCAGAATTATATTGAGCATATAGCTTTTGCCTTCCAGACCCATACCTTCAAATATTGTTACGCCAAAACCTTCATCCCTTAAGGTCTGAACAACATCTTCATAGTTTTCCTTCAAAATAACTCCTGCCGAGACTCTGCCCAAGGACAGCTTCTCTTCTATCTTCCCTCCAATGATATTACCGCATGCATAACCTAAGCAATATGCGATTATTAAGACAGGCTTGTTTATGTTTCCAACCACTTTTCCGAGAACTATGAGGTATATCATGACTTCAAAAAAGCCTAAAACTGCCGCTATGCGCCTGTTACCTTTTACTAAAAGTATTGTTCTTAGTGTGCCTATCGATACATCAAGTATTCTGGCAAAAAAAATAAATAATGCTTGCATTAATATGGTCATTTATTCCTCCTGCTTTCGCAAAAATATGTTCCACTGTATATACTTCTATCTGATTTGTGATTTTCCTTCATGATTAAATAAAATTTGCATCGATTGCCCTAAGAATTTTAATCCATCTAAGCCTTAATTTGATGCTCGTCAGCTTTTATATTTTTCATTTTAATATGCAAAATAAATATGAAAGCTGCATTATTTTTTGCAAGTTTTCATCACAAAATACTAAGGAGGTTGTTTATGTTAAAATATAGGAAAGCACTCGCCTTTACCTTATGTGTAATGCTTCTTGCAGGAGTATTTTCGGGCTGCACTAACCAATATACCAGGAGGATAGCCACGCCCAATGCTCAACAGAAGAATATGAGTCAAGTCCCCAATACTACCAACACTCCTAATACAAACCGAAGTCAGACGCCTAACAGTATATGGGGAAACACCAATCCAAACGGAAGAATATCGGCAAGCTCTGAAAAAGCTGATATAAGCTTTGGGAAGGTGACTGTGCCAAACTGCAACGTAAGGTCAGGACCAGGAACAAATTTCGGGACCATTGGCACTGTCACAGCCAATGATAAAATAAATGTTCTTGGCAAGGTCAATAATTGGTATATAGTTCAAATGCCGGGCAAAAATGATATAGGTTGTATAGAAGGCAAGTATGTGCAGCCTTATCCTTCCGGAACCGGTGCAAAGAGAATCCCAAGCGTTCCTCCACCAGTAANNCGGGAGGTCCGTTAAACCCGAGCACACCCGGAACAGTTAATCCGGGAACTACAACACCCGGTACTCCAACTACACCAGGCACTCCGACTACGCCAGGCACCCCGACTGCACCGAACACTCCAAGCCAGGATACGACCGGAACAGGTGTAATGACTGCCGAGGAGAAAAGAATCCTTGAGCTATGCAATGCTGAAAGAGCGAAATCAGGCTTAGGTGCGCTGAAGGCAAATAATGATCTGACTAAGCTGGCTCGTATGAAATCAAAGGATATAGTTGACAAGGGCTATTTTGCCCATCAATCTCCGACCTACGGATCACCCTTTGATATGATGAGAAACTATGGAATATCCTATATGTATGCAGGAGAAAACCTGGCGCAAAATACAACAGCCGACAGAGCCTTCCAGGCATGGATGAACTCTGAAGGCCACAGAAAGAATATAATGAATCCTAACTTTACTGAATTAGGAGTAGGTATTGCTTCCATGGACGGCAGCAATACGTATACTCAGATGTTTATCGGCAAATAGAAAGGCTTGATAGCGATGTGCTGACGCAAAGCATCAGCTGAAGAAACCGCAGGATTGCTCCTGCGGTAGCTTACATAGATGCACTTCTATCGACTGCAGATCCTCTGCCCAACTCGTTTTCCGATGCTGCGATTATTACTGAGCAAGCAGTATCTCCTGTTATATTGACAGTTGTCCTTGCCATATCCAGCACCCTGTCTATTCCTGCAATAAGAGCCAAGCCTTCAAGAGGAAGGCCTACAGATTGGAGAACCATGGTGAGCATTATGAGCCCTGCGCCCGGAACACCGGCGGTACCTATGGAAGCCAAGGTTGCCGTAAGCACTATTGTAAATTGCTGCGCAATGGTAAGGTTGATTCCGTAGACCTGAGCTATGAAAAATGCGCAAACTCCTTGATATAATGCAGTTCCGTCCATATTTATCGTAGCTCCCAGAGGAAGCACGAAGCTGCTTATGGAGTTTGACACCCCCATAGATTCAGCGCATTTCATATTTATCGGAAGTGTGGCGCTGCTGCTTGCTGTAGTAAATGCAAATATTTGGGCAGGAGCTACGGATTTGAAAAATTTGATAGGACTGAATTTGCCGAGAATCTTCAAGGTACCTGAGTATACTATGAGCATATGAAGCAGGCATCCCAAATATACGACGACAATCACCTTAAGCAGCGGCAATAAAATCTTTGGCCCGTTTACGGCCACCACCGGAGTTATGAGAGCGAACACACCATAAGGTGCGAAATTCATTATAGCGCCTGTCATCTTGTACATGGCTTCGGCCAAGGATTCGAAGCCCCTCTGCAAGGATGCTCCCTTTTCCCCAATAGCCATTATGCTCCCGCCCAGCATTAAGGCAAACACTATTATCTGCAGCATATTTCCGTCCACAAGTGCTTTCAAGGGATTTGTAGGAATAATGTTCAATAGGGTATCCACAAACTTAGGCATTTCCTTAGCCTCTGCAACAGCATCTACGGGTATTGAATAACCCGCGCCCACATTCAATACATTAGCAAGTATAAGTCCTATGATTACTGCAAAAGCAGTGGTCAAAAGATAATATGCCAGAGTTTTTCCGCCTACCCTCCCTATTTTCTTTACGTCCCCCAAACCGGTAGTTCCTACAACCAGTGAAGCCAGCACCAAGGGCACAACTATGAGCTTGATAAGATTTAAAAATAATGTCCCGAAAGGCTTGATATAAGTGCCGGCAATGGCAGGGGAGCCTTGCAGTAATATACCCGCCACAATACCAACTATCAAAGCGATCAGTATCTTGGTAGAAAGACCCAGCTTTTTCATTAAGACACCTCCATTAATAATTTTACTCTCATATAAAGTATATATATCCGTCAATTATATTATGATATATAATAAAATGTTTGTCCATATATTATATAATGCCGCTTTTTCTATGGTTTTGTCGAGATATGTCTGTTTATGTATATTGTTATATTTATTCTCATTATTTAATATTTATACATTGCTTTCTGCCCGAACTCTTTAATTTTGTATAATGGATATGTACTGAAGAGCAAATTAATAATATAATAAGAAAGGCTTATATCGATTTATTCAGATAATATTATCAGCACTGGAGGTATAGAGAGTGAGACTGCGAAAAAAGCCTAAAGCACTGGGCACATTAGAAGAGAATCAGCATTTGATCATATTCAAACCGGAAGAGAAAAAGGGCTGCTGGAAGGATCACTTTGGCAATAGCAATCCTTTGCATGTAGAGCTTGGAACAGGTAAAGGAAAGTTCATAGTCGAGAATTCTTGCAGGTATCCGGATAAAAACTTCATAGGAGTAGATTCAAAGTATGAAGTGATATATATGGCGTTAAAGAGAGCGCTTGAGAGGGAAACAAACAACCTGGCTTTTCTTCCTTTCAACATTGAAAATATTGAACAGGCCTTTGATAAAAACGAAGTGGATTGCCTTTTCATAAACTTTTGCGACCCATGGCCAAAGTCCAAGCATGCCAAAAGACGCCTCACCAACATTAGATTTCTTGAAAAATACAAGCTGTTTCTTAAGGATGGTGCGCAAATTATTTTTAAGACGGACAACAGACCCCTTTTTGATTACAGCATCGATGAATTCAAGGCGGCTGATTTTGAAATCACAGATATCACATATGACTTAGCAGCAGAAAATGATCCGGAAAATGTTCCGACAGAATATGAAACAAAGTTTATGGAAAGAGGAGTAAAAATCAACAGGCTGAAAGCAATTTATAGGGTTTAGAGCTCAGGATTCCGTGTCTTTCAGCGGTTTCCCTCTCCTATTTGCCCATTTGCTTATTTGCCAATATGCCCATTTGCCTATTGATTTTTGGTGCACAAAATGATATCATTATATCGTAAAATTTGAATATATAGATATTAGGATAAATAATCAAAGCGTTGAGGTGAAGATATGGAAGGAGATTTCAAGCAATATGCAGATACTGCAGAGTTGCTGAAGGTACTGGCTCACCCCGTAAGGCTGTGCATAGTGAAAGGCCTTATAGAGAAGGGCTCCTGCAATGTGAGCCATATGCAAGGCTGTCTTGAACTTCCCCAATCCACTATATCGCAGCATCTTCAGAAGCTTAGGGCTGCCCGAATAGTAAAGGGAGAAAGGAACGGCCTTGAGATAACCTATAGCATAGCTGATGAAAGAGTAGGCAAGCTTATTAATTCCCTGTTCAATGAATAACGAAATTTTTATTTTGAAAATTTAGGAGGCAAAATGATGGGCAAGAAAGTTTTAATAGTAGGCGGAGTAGCCGGTGGGGCATCTGCCGCTGCCAGGCTTAGGAGGCTTGATGAAAATGCAGAAATAATAATGTTTGAGAGGGACGGATATATTTCCTTTGCAAACTGCGGCCTGCCTTACCATATAGGCGAAGTCATCAAGGAAAGGGAGAAGCTTCTGGTTCAGACCCCCGAAGCCATGAATAAGAGATTCAACATAGACGTGAGGATCAACAGTGAAGTCACTTCCATCGATGCAAAAAATAAAAGGGTTATGGTAAAAAGTGCGGACAGGGGACTTTATGAAGAAAGCTACGATTATATAATACTATCTCCGGGCGCAAAGCCTATAAGACCTAATATACCGGGGATAAACAGCAGCAGAATATTCTCCTTGAGAAATATACCTGACACCGATAGAATCAAGGATTATGTGGACAATAAGAATATCCGCTCAGCTATAGTAATCGGCGGAGGCTTTATAGGAGTTGAAATGGCAGAAAACCTCGTTGAGAGGAGCATAAAAGTAACTCTTGTAGAAGCAGCGCCCCATATACTGGCTCCCTTTGATTCCGATATGGTTGTCATCGCAGAAAAAGAGATGGAGCAAAAGGGCATAAAGCTTATACTGGGCGACGGTGTTAAAGCCTTCTCAGAAGAAAATTCATCTGTCCAGGTGACATTGAACAGTGACAATACTCTGTCTGCCGATATGATCATATTAGCGATAGGAGTCACGCCTGATACGGGTTTCTTAAAGGATTCCGGCATAGAATTAGGGCCTAAGGGTCATATAATCGTAAACGATAGGATGGAAACAAATATTGAAGGCATATATGCAGTTGGAGATGCTATAGAGGTTGTGGATTTCGTCACCGGGCAGAAAACAGCCATACCTTTGGCGGGACCTGCCAACAAGCAAGGCAGGGTAGCAGCAGATAATGCAGCAGGCTTAAACAGCGTATATAAGGGGAGCCAGGGAACCTCGATACTCAAAATTTTTAACTTGACCGCAGCAAGCACAGGCGCCAATGAAAGAACCCTGCAAAGGCTTAACATACCTTACAGCACAATATTCCTTCATCCCAATTCTCATGCGGGATATTACCCTGACGCCCTTCCCATGACTATAAAGCTTATATTCAACGATGAAGGGAAAGTGCTTGGTTCTCAGATAATCGGCTATGACGGTGTGGATAAGAGAATAGATGTCATAGCTGCGGTGATAAGGCTTAAAGGTACTGTAAACGACCTGGCTGAGCTTGAATTAGCCTATGCCCCTCCTTATTCATCCGCAAAGGATCCTGTAAATATGGCAGGCTTTATGGCCCAGAACATTTTAAACGATATGACTTCCGTCATCACTCCTTCACAGTTCAAAGCCATGGATAAGGATGACTACATCCTCCTCGATGTGCGAACTGAGGAAGAGTTTGAAAACGGTCATGTAGACGGAGCTGTGAATATCCCTGTTGACAGCCTGAGAGACAGGCTCCATGAGCTGGACAAGGAAAAAGCTATAATTGAGTATTGCCAGGTCGGCCTGAGAGGCTATATCGCAAGCAGAATATTAAAGCAAAACGGCTTTAAGGCAGTAAATATCACAGGAGGCTATAAGAGCTTTTTCACAGAAAAATTCGAGCCGGGGAAAAGCGCAGCCGTAAATGACAGAGGAGAAGCCGTAAAGTCTTTTAGTCAAGGGCAGCCGGATAGGGAGCTTGATGCCTGCGGACTGTGCTGCCCGGGACCATTGATGCAGGTAAAATCTTGTATTGAAGAGCTCAATAAAGGCCAGGTGCTTAAGGTTACAGCTACCGACCCGGGCTTTTATGAAGATATAAAGGCGTGGACCAAAAGAACCAATAATGAGCTTATGAATGTACAAAAAGACGGAGGTAAAATAGTAGCACATATAAAAAAAGGCATGGAAGTTGCCCCCGCATTAAATAGCACCACCGCATCCATACCTGTAAAGGATAATAAAACCATAGTTGTATTCAGCGGGGATCTGGATAAAGCAATTGCATCTTTTATAATAGCAAATGGTGCTGCATCAATGGGTAAAAAAGTTACTATGTTCTTCACCTTCTGGGGGCTTAACATCCTTAGAAAGCACGATAAGGTCTCTGTGCAAAAGGGCTTCATGGATAATATGTTCGGCATGATGATGCCGAGAGGAAGCAAGAGATTAGGCCTGTCAAAGATGAACATGCTGGGTATGGGTCCGAAGATGATAAGAAGCGTTATGAAGAGCAAGAATGTAACCTCGCTGGAAGACTTGATTAAAGCAGCCATGGAAAGCGGCATAGAAATAGTGGCATGTCAGATGTCCATGGATGTGATGGGCCTGAAGCAAGAAGAGCTTATAGACGGAGTAAAAATCGGAGGAGTCGGCTATTACCTGGGTGAAGCTGAAGACTCAAACGTGAATTTGTTTATATAATTTCCTTTTTAGCCTCTAGCCGCTGGCTTCTAGCCCCTAGTATAAGGGTCACGAGTCCAGGGTCAACGAAAATGAGGGATACAAATTGATACGGAAGCTAAATTCATTAGGCGCTATTATGACTATATATAACGCATTAATTATTTTACATCAGTAAGCTTATATTAAATGATAAAAGCTATGTAACGTATTTATTGCAACTTATATAG
>DPSW01000213.1:0-236 GCA_003527145.1 Clostridiaceae bacterium
AAGGTGCCTGCATATTTTCCTTTATATGAAGAGCCCAAACTCTCTGTGGCATCTTCTATAACAAATAAATTATATTTTATTGCTATATCCATTATATAATCCATATTTACTGGATGACCATAAATATGTACTGGTAGTATCGCCTTTGTTTTTGAAGTTATTAACCCTTCTATTTTGCTTTCATCCATCACATAGGTGTCTCTACATACATCTACAAATACAGGCTCTGCACCCAC
>DPSW01000213.1:260-2068 GCA_003527145.1 Clostridiaceae bacterium
TTAATGTTCGTAGAGCTAACTCCAGTGCTGCTGTACCATTCATAGTAACCACCGCACCAGCACTCTTCACATAATTTGCAAATTCCTTCTCAAATTTTTCTACATAGGCCCCAGCAGAAGAAACCCAATTTGTATTTAAACATTCTTTAATGTATTTCCATTCATTTCCTATGATTTCAGGCACACATAATGGTATCATTTTATCCGCTCCTCATTTATTAATTAATCTTATCTTCGTACTTAATGTAAAAAAATTTAGGAACATATTTTATGCTCCTAAATATTATATAAATCAGATTTAAAGAATTGCATATTTTTTTCTATCCAGCTAATTGTTTCTCTTAAGCCCTGTTCTAAGGAATAAGCTGGCTGCCATCCTGTAAGAGCTTTTATCTTAGTATTATCAGCCCATAGCCTGTTTACTTCACTCTTTTCAGGCCTCAACCTTACATCGTCACATATAATCTCGATGTTCATACCAATAATATCCATAATCATTTCAGTGAGTGCCCCAATGCTTATTTCGTAATTAGACCCTGCATTAATAACCTCTCCAATGGTATTATCAGACTTTGCTACAGCTATAAAGGCATCTGCAGTATCCTTCACATAATTGAAGTCTCTTGTAGGAGTAAGGCTTCCAAGCTTTATTTCTTTTTTCCCACTTAAGATCTGACTTATGATTGTTGGTATTACAGCCCTAGCTGACTGCCTTGGGCCATATGTATTAAAAGGTCTTAGTGTAGCAACAGGAAGATTATAGCTTCTATAATAGCTTTCAGCTATTTTATCTCCACCTATCTTTGAAGCAGAATAAGGAGATTGTCCCTGTAGAGGATGTTTTTCATCTATGGGAANNTGTACCCCATATTCCCTACAGGCCTCTAAAACATTAGCTGTACCCTCCACGTTAGTTCTTATATATGCCATTGGAGACAGATATGAATATGGAATGGCAATTAGTGCTGCCAAGTGAAATACAATATCTTGACCCTTAATAATTTTTTTAATTCCATCATATTCTCTTATATCTCCCGAAACTACATTAACAGATTTTTTTACCTCTTCATTAAATGAATCCAACCATCCCCAATTATTAAAGGAGTTGTATTGAACTAATGCAGTGACCTCTGCACCCATCTCTACAAGCTTCTCTGTAAGATGGCTGCCTATAAATCCATCTGCACCAGTTATGAGAACTTTTTTATTCACTATTTCCAAATTTATCACCTACATTTATAAAGTTTACTTTATCTTAAATACCTTTGCTGGTACTCCCGCAGCTACGCTCCCTTTATCCACATCTCTAATTACAACGCTGCCAGCACCTATAGAAGTATTCTCACCAATTTTTATTCCNNCTACATTCCCAGCTAGAACTGCCCCTGGACATATGTGACTGTTGTTACCCACTATAGAATCATGTTCAACTATAGCACCAGTATTTATTATACTATTGTTTCCAACCTTAGCCCCTGAATTAACTATGGCCCCAGCCATGACACAGGTACCTTCGCCAAGTATGCTGTGCTCAGAAACCACAGCCTTACTATGAATTAATACAGGAAGTTTATATCCTATGTCTTTTAATCTTGTATAAAGATTATTTCGAAGATGAATATTGCTCATTGCTCCAACGCATATAAAGGCATATTCCACTCCTTCATCATGTATCTGTTCTAGAATGTCATCACTGCCTATTATGTTAACTCCATGCAGGGCTTCAGATGAAGGATAACTCTTATCAGTTATTCCTACAATTTCATACTTAAGACTACTATTTATTATGTCCATTATTACCTTACAAT
>DPSW01000213.1:2188-2804 GCA_003527145.1 Clostridiaceae bacterium
TTTATTGAATTTTTAAATTTTTTATCTAGGGCTGTAGTAATTGCATGTACTATATCTTCAACATTGTTTCTGCAATCTATTATGTTATTACACCTTATTCTACCCTTTTGACGATCTCCAATATTTACCACAGGTACTCCGAAGGATGGAGCTTCAATTAAGCCGCTGGAAGAATTGCCAATGACTACATCACAGTAGTTTAGTAAGCTTAAATATCTTTTTTGACCTAAGTTATCATAATACTTACTATTGATATGATTCCTTGCATACTTTTCTATTTTTTCTTTTATTATCAGTCCTCCGTGATCTGCATTTGGAGACGTAAATATTAATTGTGCATCAAATTTATCTAAAGCTTGTAATAGATTCTCTACTTGCTTTTCAACTTCCATATTGGAAAGCGTCTCTGGATGATATGTTATTAAAAACACCTTTTTATTAAGATCGATTTTCAATTCACTTTGTATTTCTTCTCTGTTAAGGAGTGGTATTCTTTTAATATTTTCAATACCAGCTTGGCCTACATTAAATACCCTCCAAGGTTCTTCTCCCATGTTAATAATATTCTTTCTATATGTTTCTGCACCAGTAAAATGAATATGCGCCATCTTTGTTA
>DPSW01000386.1 GCA_003527145.1 Clostridiaceae bacterium
CTTGGAGGACATGTAGATGCATGTGCTGTAGCAGGCGAAGATGTACCGCATGTAGAATCAGGCGATATGAGAGTATTGGCGATTCTATCATCAGAAGAAAGCCCGAATCTCCCAGGAGTTAAAACTTTAATGCAATCAGGGTATGACGTGGCTGCACCAGCATATTTAACAGTGGTAGCACCTAAAGATATACCTGAATCAAAACNNGAGTAAAAGATCCTGATTTCATAAAGGTTATGAATTCCATGAACATTGCTCCCGCTTACCTAAATAGCAATGATACTGAGAAATACGTCAAACAGGAATTTGAAAAATTTGGCGAGGTTTTGAAAAATATAGGTTTAGTACAATAGCAAAAAATTAGTCAGCCAAGAAATTATATCTTCTTGGCTGACTTAATAAGAATCATTAGGGGGTGACTTATTATGTTCCAATTGAAACGTAAAAACTCAGATTTAGCTATCGGAATCTCTTTGTTAATCTTTTCATTATTTTGCTATTTTGTACTTGTTCCAAAGCAAGTATACATAAATCAAAATGAGATAAGTATAATAAAGGCTGATTTCTTTCCAAAACTCTGGTTCGGGATATTAGCCTTACTGTCCTTTATGTTATGTATTTCATCAGTCAGTAAAAATAATAATCCGGAAATCACAGCGGAGAAAGTAAAATCCAATTTTTTAAAAGTTTTTTTTACTATAAGTATAATTGGAGTTTACATACTGGCAATTCCATATATAGGTTATTTCGTATCGACTACTATAGTTCTTATTTGCTTAATGCTGAATTTCGGTGTGAAGAACCCAGTAAAAATAGTAGCTTTATCTATCATTACAACAACCGCAGTTTATTTTATTTTCTTTAGATTAATGATGATTCCTCTCCCATAGCAATGTCATAATAAAAATACTAGATAGGAGTGATTTAGATTGGATATATTTTATCAGGCAGCATCTATACTTTTCCACTGGGAGAATTTTGCAATTGCTATAGTGGGTATTGTAAGCGGAATTATACTTGGAGCTATACCAGGTTTAGGCCCTACCATGGCAATAGTAATCTTTCTTCCTTTAACCTTTTATATGTCTCCGATTTTCTCAATGATGCTGCTCATTGGAATATATAGAGGTGGAATATATGGAGGCTCAATCTCTGCAATTTTGATTAATACACCAGGTACCCCTACCGCTTCAGCTACTTTGCTTGATGGTTATCCGATGGCAAAACAAGGAAAGGCCCTAAAAGCATTGGATGCGGCTTTATATGGATCATTATCCGGTGATATCTTTGGTATACTGCTTCTTATACTTTGTGCAGAACCTTTGGCAAAAGTTGCTTTGAAATTCGGACCCGCAGAATATTTTTCTCTGGTTTTACTTTCTTTAACAATTGTAGCCTCGGTTTCAGGCAAATCTATACTTAAGGGATTGATTGTAGCTGTTTTCGGCATAGTTCTATCCTTAGTCGGCCTTGATCCCATACTTGGTTCTGAACGGTTTACTTTTGGTACAACTACGCTACTTGAAGGGATACCTTATATACCTTTATTAATGGGATTATTCGCATTATCAGAAATACTGACCCTGGCAGAAAAAGGCATGACAGCAACAGGCGATGAAAAGACAGATGCAAACATAAATGTCTCAGAAAAAGGTGACAGACTTACTTTTAAGGAATTTTGGTCCATGCGTATGCTAGTACTTCGTTCAGGAATAATAGGAGCATTTTTTGGTGCCCTTCCCGGACTTGGTGGAACCGCAGCAGCCTTTGGGGCCTATGGGATTGCGCAAAAAACTTCTAAACATCCGGAGAAATTCGGCACCGGAGTTGTTGAAGGAGTTTTAGCCCCCGAAACTGCAAACAATGCTGTATGCGGAGCAGCTCTTATTCCCACTATAGCCTTAGGTATTCCTGGAGACGGCACTACAGCAGTTCTTCTAGGTGCTTTTGTGTTAGCTGGATTGACTCCCGGTCCATTAGTTTTTACAAAACATGCTGCTACAATGTATGCCATATTTATGGGATTATTAATATCCGNNAAAGATTGCAATTCGTGCTTTTGCACTAATATTAAAAGTACCAAAATCTCAGCTTTTCTCCATTGTTATCGTGTTGTGCGTAATTGGATCTTATGTATATGGCAATAATATTTTTAGTGTGTGGGTTATGTTTTTGGGAGGCATTTTAGGCTATATCATGCGTAAATATGATTTCCCGCTGGCACCTCTTGTTATNNAGATATATCTATATTTTTTGCAAGACCAATTTCAGCTGTATTTCTATTATTCACTATAATTTCTGTAAGCTATATTGCGTTTAGCAAATATACTGAATATGGTAAAGTTAAAGCTCAAGGAAATAAAGCAATAGATAATGGGGAATAATGCAGAGAATCCGATAATTATCTAAATCAGCAAAAAATATAAATCCAAACACGAAACCTTACTGCATAACATAATATTTATAAATATATAGTCTGTTTTATACAAATATTCATAGATGGTGCTGTATCAAAATAATGTTTCATGCATTAAGAAAGAGACAGCACCTTAATTATACTAGCTATCGTTTGAGCTTCTTACAACTCTCATGGCGTTCAATACTGCTATAAGGGCCACGCCCACATCTGCAAATACTGCTTCCCACATGGTTGCAAGACCAAATGCCCCCATCACCAGCACTATAAGCTTTACTCCCAACGCAAATACTATGTTCTGCAATACTATCTTTCTTGTAAAGGCTGCGACTTTGATGCCCTCAACCAGCTTGGAAGGTTCATCTGTCATAAGCACTATGTCCGAGGCTTCTATAGCTGCATCTGAGCCAAGGCCGCCCATAGCAACCCCTATGTCTGCCATGGTCAGTACAGGAGCATCATTTATGCCGTCTCCTACAAATACTATATTCCCTTTTTCTGATTTCTCGCCCTTTATTTTTTCCAGAATGGCTACCTTTTCCTGAGGCAGAAGCTCATAATAAGCTTCATCGAGGCCCAAAGCCTGCTTTACATTCATAGCCGCTGCCTTGTTGTCTCCCGTAAGCATTACA
>DPSW01000409.1 GCA_003527145.1 Clostridiaceae bacterium
ATCATAGCTCATATTTCCGTTGGTTATTTGAGAAACTTTATCTGTATCAATTGCAATATTATTGGCGATTCAATATATGTAACATCGTTAAAATAAAGCTCATCCAATAAATATAGCTTTTTTATCCTTATCAGCTAAATCTTTATCAAGTAAGTTAATTATTTCAATAAATAAAAATCTGTTTAATAAAGTTTTAAATGGAATGCTCTTTAAAACAGGCATCTTCAAGGTGATTTCATACATCTGTTATGTAATTATGTTCTAAAAAGCTCAACATTCGAGTTCGATATATGCATTACTGATACAAATCTTGTTATTCTCCTTAAGTCATCCACGCTATACCAGCTAATATACCATTTCATTATCTTTTCCATAGCAAGCTTAGTTTCGCCATCATATTCCTTTTGTATATCTCTAGGCAAAACATCACCCCCACAGGAATATCTTACCTTAATACTCAATCAATGTAAATAACTTCTAAGCTTCCATACCTGACACTTCTCACTCTCCCTCTAAGATACAATTGAAAAATTCGCTTTTCAAAAATGAATCCAGTAGGCTGCTGAAACTTTCTAATGATCTTACCTTATTAGGGATAGGATTTTTATTAGTTATTTTAAAGCAAGTTCGTTTTGGTGGCGGGTCTTTTATTTCTGAAATTATAATATTATCTTTACGCAAGTTTTTAGCTACAGAAATGGGTACTATTGACCAAAAATCCGGAATATCCATAAAAGAAATTAATAATGATACTGTATCAACAGTAGAAAATCTTATATTGCGATTTCGCCATATATTATCATGCCATAATTGAAATTTAGGTCCATGATACATGAATATACCTTTTTCAGGATCTAAGTCTGCCGGATTTATAATCTTTGGCAATTTGGAATATGATGAGGAAATTAACACCATTCTTTCAGAAAACATTGGTTCGCATTTGATATTTTTATATGGCAGTTCCCACAATACAAATCCAAGATCAATCTCATAGTTTTCAATCATTTTGTATATGGTGACTGTCCAATGAGTACTAACATTAATAATCAAATGGTTGTCTATATTAATTGCTCTCTTATATAACTCATATAGTATATATGTATTTAAACTATCTACACTACCTATATTAAGCTCATATATATCTTTTTTGGTTTTCCATATTGCAATATCCTTATAAAGAGACCTCCACCTTTTTGCTATATTAACAAATTCCTCGCCCTTATTTGTTAATGTTACATATCTTTTCCCTTGCTCACGTAAAACAAGTTGGCTCCCTATTTCACTCTCAAGGGCATTTAGTCGATAACTCACTGTTGATTGGGACAAAAAAAGTAATTCTGCAGCCTTTGAAAGACTTTTTGTATCTGCGATTGCCAAAAATGTATCGATAATATCATAATCCATAAACAATCTCCTTATCATAATATTAAGTTTTTAGATATTATACATTAAAGTTTTCAGTTTTACAAATATTTAAAATAATAATATAATAATTAAAACGAATTCGTTATTTTTTATGACCTTTTAAAAGGTTAAGTAAACAATATCAAAATTCTTAGATTAGGGGGTGGGATTTTTGATTGCATCATAAGAAAAACTCTTATTTTTATTATTAAAATAATATTTAAGGAGTATAAGTATGGAAAAGATTAAAAAAATATCATTAGGGAAACAAATCTTGATAGGAATTATTGTAGGTTTGGCTATCGGATTTATTTCTCCTGAGGCAGCAAAAACAATATCACCTTTAGGTAATATTTTTCTAAGGCTATTAAAGATGCTTATTGTTCCACTTGTATTTTTCAGCATTACCAGTGGAGTGTGCAAAATGGGAGACGTGAAACAGCTACGAGATGTTGGTCTGCGATTTGTATTATATATAGTTATTACTTCAGGTTTTAGTGCATTTATTGGCATTATAGCAGGTTTTGTTTTCCGCCCAGGAACAGGTACAACTGAGTTCTTAAACACTGGAGCTATTGTTGAAAGTGTATCTTACAACTTTATTGATAACGTTGTTTCTTGGGTACCGGACAATATTGTACAAGCAATGGCTATCGCAAATATGCTTCAAATAATATTCTTTTCTATTTTTCTTGGTATTGCATTATTATCGCTTGGCGAAAAAGTGAAACCTGTAATCGACCTTTTTAATCTAGGTAGTGATATAATGCTAAAAATTACTGAATTCGTCATGGCCTTTTCACCTATAGGTATTGCTTCTTTAATGGCAACCATGGTAAGCACAATCAGTGGTGCTACAATGAAAGATGTTCTTAGTTTTATTTTAATTGATAACCTTGGAGCACTTCTCATTCTACTAGTCTTTTATCCTATACTACTTAAGATCTTTGCAAAAATTAGCCCTTTCTCATTCATGAAGAAAATTTCTGCCCCCATGCTGGTTGCTATATCAACAACATCGTCAGCAGCTACACTCCCTGTATCTATCCGTACAGCAGAAGAAAAATTGGGGATTCCCGAAAACATTTACGGTTTTACCCTTCCACTTGGAAATACTTGCGGTATGAATGGCTTTGCTCTTTTTGTCGGATTGTGTTGCGTGTTTTCTTCTAATTTGTATGGCTTTGATATAACAATTGGCAGAATTGCACAATTTGTTTTCTTAGGTATAATACTATCAATAGGGGCTGCCGGGGTTAAAGGTGCAGGAGTTGTTATGTCAACTGTATTAATGGAAGCATTAGGTATGCCATTATCGCTTATCCCTATATTGGCAGCAATTTGGCCAACCATTGATCCGGCTCATACATTATTAAATAATGTCAGCGATTTAGTTGGCACAACTATTATATCTAAGCAGTTAGGAAAGATGGACATGGAAGTTTTTAATAATGAAGTAGCTTATACAAATAAATGATTTAATGTTTTAATAAGAATTATATTGAAAAATCCCAAAAGATTGTCAGCTTAGTCATGTACTATAAATTTTTTAATACATGCAAAGGTATGTATTGTTGGAGGCAGAAAAATGAATGTAATAATTAATCAAGGATTGTTATTTGACGAAGAATTGTCTAAAGAGATTAAGGAACTATTTTACCATGTGGATGAAGATCCCATATTGAATAAAAAAAGAATTTTCTTTGACAATGCAGGCGGTTCCTTGAGATTAAAAAAAGCAAATAATACATTTAAAAAATTTGATGAGTTGCCAGATTGCCCTGAACACTCAAATTACACAGCAAAATGGCTCCTAGAGGTTCAAGAAAAAGCATATAAAGATATTAGAACAATTTTTAATGCAAAATCCGGAAGTATTGTCACCTCATTGACAGCTTCAATGGTAATATTTGAAATTACTAGGGCTATAATTGAAAATGTGCCTGGAACTAA
>DPSW01000450.1:0-1977 GCA_003527145.1 Clostridiaceae bacterium
ATCGCCATCACTCTGGGTAATATGCTGATGTTTTTCTGTTTCTTTCGACCACGTTTAAAGTGGTGGCTCTACCCTACGCTTGTTGCCATGACCTATTTCGCCCTACCTATGGTATATAAGCTTAATACTTTATTGTTTGGTGCAACCACCACCTACAGCGTTCTGATGACATGCCTCGGTTATTGGAATGCCCTTTTGGTGTTAGCTGCTTTCCGAGAACGTTTTTGGAAGATGATTTCCCTTATCTTTACACTGTGCATCCTCAATCGCCTATTCACTTTCTGGGGTTATATATTGTACATGCCGCTCCATGCTTTATTCGGCGGCGATATTAATATCAAATTGTCCATTACGCTGGTAATCACCATCATGTATGGGGTGATTTCTCTCCTGTGCTGGTTTTTCCTGCGCGATAAAGGCCGCCATCTGATTCAAAGAGAGCTACGTCGTCACAACTGGGTGGTGCTGGCTGGTATTGCAGTCCCCGCCAAGCTAGTCATGGATTTTTGTTCTGACTATGTCTTTAATCTTAACCCATACTCTCATAGCAAGCTCATCTGGGCAATGATTGCACTTTCTAACTTTGTTCTTGCGGTCCTTGTATTATATATTTACAGCACTCTCACTACAATGAAACACCTTGAACTGAAGGCCTCTGCACACCGATTAGCCTTTGAGAAGGAGGCTCAGCAGCGATATTATGAAACGCAGCTCCACAATCAAAAAGAACTGCACCGTATGAAGCACGATATGAATGGGAACCTGAATACAATTTCCCGTTTACTTTCGGAAAATAATAAGGACGAGGCCCTACGCTATCTGGCTGAGCTCAGCAATTATGCTGAGAGCCATCAAAAAGCGCTGTATTCCGACGACCCGTATCTAAATGCTGTAGTGGCTAATTATGCTACGGTACTCGCAAAGAATGACATACCCTTCCAGCAAGAAATACAGCTTGGTAAAATGGAGCTGCACCAGGTTGAAATGTGTTTGGTGCTGAATAATGCGCTGGAAAACGCAATGGAAGCCTCCTTGAAGCTATTGCCAGAGCAGCGTTATGTTAAATTACAAGTGAAAACAAAACAATGCCGCTTCCTGTTCCGTATCACCAACCGCTTTAATAATGAGCTTCTCATGGAAGACGGTTTGCCGCGTTCCACTAAGGAGAGTAAGGGTCATGGTTACGGGCTGACCAGCATTCGCGACGCGGCAGAGTCCGTGGGAGGTTTTGCCATTTTCAAAATCGAGGTCGATATGTTCGTGTTGGATGTGGCTATGTAAATAAACTAAAGGGTGCAGTTCCTTGCAAGGACTTTNNAAATGTCTAATTATATTATAAAATAATGGTAAAAGGCCAACAATAAGTCGTAATTTTGTAAAAAAGTTCGTCAGTAATTGATTTGGGAGTAAAACTCAAAAGGTAAAATACGTAAGGCATGTGCTTAAGATCGAGGTGAACTATGGATAGTAAGAGCATATTTTCAGCCCTTTCATTTGTTTCAGTGTTTATATATATGTATGTCGGAATTTATACATATAGGCATAATACAAAATCATTAATTAATAGAGTATTCCTTTCATTATGTACAAGCTATGCAATTTGGTCTTTTGCATACGCTTTTGCATATGCGTCAAATAATAAAATTGCTTTTTCCTTTTGGAATAAAATTTCTGCTTTGGGATGGTGCAGCTTTAGTGCAATTACACTATATTTAGTACTTTTAATAACAGATAATAAACTTGTGAAAAATAAATTAATAGTAGTTTTTGTGTTTTCACCTGCAGTAATATTTTTTTATATGTCAGTTTTTTTATTTGGAGTAGGAATCAATACACCAACAATTATATCGAATATATTTTATATAGGAGATTTTTTGTATAATTTCACATTTCTCATTATAAGTATTATATTGATATTCTTTTGGGGTGCAAAAACTGATAGTAAAAGGATAAAAATACAGTCAAAAATCTTAGTTC
>DPSW01000450.1:2008-2165 GCA_003527145.1 Clostridiaceae bacterium
ATTTTAGGTACCTATAGTGTAATTGTAAAATATAAATTTTTAAGAATTCCTGAAACCATTTTACTGAAAGAAGTAGAAAATAAAATTATTGATATGCTCATAGTAGTAAACGAAAAAGGTGAGCTTATAAAAATTTCTAAGCATACATTGAATATGC
>DPSW01000450.1:2192-3805 GCA_003527145.1 Clostridiaceae bacterium
ATATATCCTTAATAAAGAAAAGTGGAAAAGCGCTTCCGGTTAATGCATACTGTGTTCCTATTTGGGACAAGAAAGTTCATGATTTTCTTGGAGCTGCTATTATTATGCAGGATATCAGTATAGAGTATGAACTAAGAAGAAAAAATGAAGAACTGCATGATAAAACTATCAAGGATGGATTAACTAAGCTTTATAATCATCAATATTCAGTGGATAAAATCAGTGAAGAATTAGCTGACTCATACAAAGATGGCAATAAAAAAATATTGTCCTTGATGATGATTGACATAGATTATTTTAAGCTGGTTAATGATACCCATGGGCATTTATTTGGNNTATGTTCTTAAAACTGTAGCAAACATTTTATTAAAAATAATTGATGACAATGGGTATGTGGGAAGATTCGGAGGAGAAGAATTTATTATTATACTGCCTAAAATAGGAGCAGAGGAAGCATATAAAATAGGAGAAAAAATTAGAAGTGAAATTGAAAACTATAATTTTGATGAAAACTTAAAGTTAACAGTAAGCATAGGCTTAAAACAAAGTGAAAATGAATCTTCAATAGATTTAGTGAAAAAAGCAGATGCACTATTATATAGAGCTAAGCAAAATGGAAGAAATAGAGTTGAATATAGCTGCTAATACATTAACGGCATGAATTAATATGACTCAAGACAAAAATCTTTAGAATACGAGGGGTTGCTTTGCAAATGTATGAAAATGACTATGTTATGAGAATGATAAAAACCACTTTACAAGCATTAGCTTCTTTTTTTAAGGGAAGGAACGCTTTAGAAAACAGTATTGATAAAAAAAATGGCGATATTTTCATTACAAAAGATACTATGTTGGAGTTAATGATTAAAAAATATTTAAGTGAAGGTGAAATCAACAAAGCTGAAAATATTCTAATTGAAGCTATAGAGTCTCATAAATCACCTAAATACTTAGAACTAGCATTATCCTTTTATGGGGAAATTAGTGAATGGGATGAAGCTAAACTCATTAGATGTAATTTTTCAAAAGAGGAAATACTAGAAGGCTTAGATTTTATAAAAAAGTTATATAATGAATAGCAACGAAGTAATCCGCATCCCTACATATTTGTGCCTAGAATACAGGGTAGTTTAATACTGTAATAAATCCATCCAGTATCTGATGGCTTATTTTGAAACCTTTGCCTTCATAGAATTTTAATGCACTATCATTTCCATTTGATACAAAAACGAATATATCACTTATTGAGCTAAATGAATTTAACCAATTCATACATTTTTCAAATAATACTGTACCAATACCAGTTTCCCTATACTCCTTTTNNTATATAAAACTGAGAGATACAACCTACGTCATCACTTTTGACAGAATCAAAATCAAAAAAATCAACAGGTTTAAGGGTCGCGAATCCACCTGAGTATGTATTTTTAGGGCAAATATTGCTATAAGCATATCCTACAATCTCATCATTCTCTTTAGCTACTAGTATAAAATTAACCTTAGCACTATTCACAGATGGAATCATTCTAGTTTCAAAACACATATTATCAAACCACTCGGGATGAGTATATGCTTTAGATTTTTGATAAATCATTAATTCATTGCATAAATCT
>DPSW01000314.1 GCA_003527145.1 Clostridiaceae bacterium
CCACTTTTATTCCTATGTATTCATATATAACGGAGAAAAGGAGCAAAGATGAAGCATTAAATTTTATGAATAATGTGCTCCATTTACTCATGCTGGTTACAACCTCATTAAGTATATTGGGGGTTTTGTTCTCAAAATCTTTAGTCAGCATATNNATATTTGCCATGGGCTTTAAAGGAGAAACATTAGAATTAGCAGTAAGCTTCACAAATATATTGCTGCCGGGAATAATTCTTATCGGTATAAATTATGTTTTTACAGGATTTTTACAGGCAAACAAAAATTTTTATGTGACAGCATTCATAGCATTTCCTAAAAATATTGTTATAATCTTATCTACGGTATTAAGTTATTTTTGGAATAAAAGCATATTAGCATACGGAACGTTGCTTGGAATAGCAAGCCAGTTGGTTTATCAATTATATTTTGCTTTGAAGGGTGGATATACATATAAATTTCAAAGAAAGCTCATTGATAGTGATATAAAAAATTTAGGATACTTAATTATACCTGTTTTTTT
Organism: Clostridiaceae bacterium; assembly: GCA_003527145.1. GTDB lineage: Bacteria > Bacillota > Clostridia > Lutisporales > Lutisporaceae > Lutispora. The sequence goes on from DPSW01000314.1 coordinate 521, forward strand.
GGGCATGACTGTGCAGCAGTTGAATGTTCTTATTGACAAGACATTAGCATCAACATTAAGCGAAGGCAGCATAGCTGCTCTTAATTTCGCCGACAAGCTGAACTCATTCGTATTTGGAATTTTTACAGCACCTTTAGTAATGGTTGTATATACTATTATATCTCAATTAGCGGCAAAAGAGGATTGGAAGGCTTTCTATGATACAATTCAAAAGTCTATAAGCTTTATGTTGCTGCTTTTGATACCTGTTTCTATAGGAGCAATGTGCCTTAGCACTCCTGTAGTTAAAGCTTTATTTCAAAGGGGCTATTTTGATGAGCGAGCTACTCACAACACCGCTATTGCTCTATTTTATTACTCTATAGGGATGACGGCATCCGGCTTTAGAATCATATTATCGAAAGCATTCTACTCTTTACAGGATACTAAAACACCGATGTTTAATGGAATTATTGCAATAATTGTAAATATATTTCTTAATTTTATTCTGATAAAACCTCTGGGGCACGGGGGACTTGCCCTTGCTACCAGTATTTCATCTATTATAGGTGCAATATTGCTATTTAATAATCTCAAATCTAGGATGAAATGCTTCGAAGAAAGAAAGGTACTGGTTTTAATTATCAAAGCAGGCATATCCTCGCTATTCATGGCAATTGGCTTGAAAATATCATATATTTTATTTTCACAAGCATTTGGCAGCGGATTCCTTAATGAAATTATGCTTCTTTTTACTTGTATATTATTAGGCGGCTTAATATATTTATTTTCAATTGTACTTATTAGAGTAGAAGAAGCAAGGGTTTTGATTACATATCTTAAGAATAAAACCGGTGCTATGTATTTTTTAAATAATAAGTTAGACACCTTAAAAAGATATATTTGGCGTATAAAGGCATTGCATAAAAATATAGCTTATCCAAAACAACTGAAATTGCTATTGGGTGTTTCTTCACCGACGGAAGATGAAGCGTCTAAAGTTGTATATCATCTGATTTCTTCATTGCCTGCAGAAAAATATGATATAACATTAATTGCTGCAGGAGGCAGTGCTATAGCAGATAAAGCAAAGAAATATAATCAGAACAGCTCTTCAAAGGTAAATATAGTGGTTATACCGTCGTTTGAGCGAGGTATTTCGGCATTGAGTAATTTAAAAACATTTTTCATTATATTAAAAACTATATATGTTGGAAAATTTCATATTGTTCACTTCCATAGCTTCAGATTAGGAGTATTAGGATGTATAGCAGCATGGTTGCTTAAAGTACCCAAGATACTTTTTACAGTGCATGGATGGTACATTAACGAAAGCTCTGCATATACTTTTTTTCAAAGGCTTTTAGCTAGAATTGCGACTAATATCATATGTGTTTCTAAATTTGATCTAAACAAGGGAATTAATAAGAAATGGATAAACATAAAAAATGCATCTATAATTTATTATGGTATTGAAAAAAGCGTATTTAGAACTCCTGCATTAAGAAGAGAGTTAAAAATCAGCAAAAAAATCCCTATAATAGGCATGCTTGCTGAACTAGATGATTTTGATAGCATGGCGTACATAATGGATATATTTAATGAGCTANNAATAATGGTTAGCAGATCTCAAGTGTACAAATGCGAAATGCGGATAAATGAGCTTGGATTGAGTTCATATGTTAATATCATATGCCATTGCAGAGATAAGCCAATAATGATTAACGACTTTGATATTTTTTCATATTTTTCTAACAAAGAAAAAGTGCCTATTGAAGTGATTGAAGCAATGTTCGCACAAAAACCTATTATTGCAAATGGTATTGGTGCTTTATCAGAATTGGTCGAAGAAGGTAGGAACGGATATNNAAAAATATTGAGAAACTATTAAAAAGTAATCATTTAAGAAAAGTTATGGGCAATAATGGAAAGTCCATGGCATTTAGAAAATTCAGCAAAGAAAAAATGATAAGCGAGTATGAATTGCTAATGAAAATATAATCACACTTTTACAAGAACAATATATTATGAATTAAGACAAGAGCATTACAGGTACTAAAGATTGAACTTTTTAGTACCTTTTTATTATTTTAAGGAGAGCTATGATGTTTATTTCTAATAAGCTAAAAAATAATGAAGCGATTGCAATTAAAGTAAAATCCGAAAAGAAAACGTTATATTTACTGTTTAGGAGGCTGATGGATATTTCTATTGCATCCATTGGATTTTTATTTACATTTTCTTTATTAATTATATTCGGGATATTGATAAAACTGGAGTCTGAGGGTCCGTT
>DPSW01000399.1 GCA_003527145.1 Clostridiaceae bacterium
GATTTTTATATTACAAATGATAAAAATCTTAAAACTTCATAATAATCATTTGATTTAAACTTTATTGTATTTGCTGATATTTGCTGTGCACCGGGATAAAAAGAATTTCTATAGGCATCAAAATGTTGTTTATAAGCTAATTCTACATCGAAGTATTCCGGTAGGATTATTGTATAACCTTTAAGATCTCTATTCAGTGCTGCTGCTGCCTTTTCTTCTATTTGTTCTTCTGCTAGAATAGGATTTATACTGATAGTTGAACTTCCTAATCCCTTTTTAGTTGCAACAGTTACGATGTTTTTACTTATTTCCTTAGCTTTTTTGCAAACTTCTTCATCTCCGCTGATAAAAACAGTTGGTACTCCCAAATATGCTGCTGCATAGGAGTGTATATGGAATTCACCAGCCAATTTTCCGTTAAATTTTAGATATGATATTTTGGATGAATTCATGGTGTGGGCTGTGGGGTTGCCGGGGGAGCCGGCTGCATCATGATAGCCAATAAATAATAGAGCATCAAAGGTATTATCAAGGCCTCCTACCATTGCCAAAGGACTTCCAGTCCAACCTCTGATCAATTTGGCGTATTTAGGAAGACAGTTTTGATCAATATTTCTCCCGCTTCCATGTGAATCTTTTACTATTACTTCTTTAGCTCCTGCATTTTTAGCTCCTCGGCATGCTGCTGCAACTTCTTTTCCCATTTGTTGAACAAGCTCAGGATATAAGGAGCCATTGGCTCTTGCATCTTCCCAAACAGTTAAACCTGTAACGCCTTCTATATCTGCACTTATGAATACTTTCATTGCGATACCTCCTAATTTTTATTTTGTATAAGCAGATTTTACAGTATTATACTATCATATTTACAGGCACCGCCTTTTTTCTATAATAAACATATTTACATGCTAATTTCATGCCAATATTAAAACTCTGATAAAAGCTGTTTGTATAAGAACCCCTTTTACCCTTTGAAGCAAGATAAGTATATTTGCATAGAAATTCTTAAGCATGTATAATAATTATAATCATATGATTTCATTCCAGCAACTCAAGTCATACTAAAAATAATAAAACATTAAAGTCAAAAGAGGTTTTAATATGAATAAGAGAATTGCCATTGCAGCATATGACCGGAAAAGCACATGTTATTACCGCGATCAACTAAAGGCTTTATTTAAAGACAATGTTGATATTAAGCTTTACTCTGTTGAAGATAAGAGCATTTCCAATATTAATGCGGACATTGTTTTGGTATCTACTCATTCAATATATGAAGCAGTAAAAAGACAAGTCAGCAATTGCAGTGATATTTTAATAGCAGATATCACTTTGAAAAAACATGCACTGGAAAAGATTATGAATATACCGGAAAATACAAAGGCATTATTGGTTAATACGAATGCTGAAATGGCGATAGACACTATCGCATTAATCTATCAGTATGGTGTTACTCATATAGATTTTGTACCTTATTACCCAGGAAAAGAAGATTTCCCGGATATAAATATAGCGGTTACACCTGGGGAAGCAAAACTTGTACCTAAGAATATCAGCAAAATAATTGATTTAGGGCATAGAGTATTATCTGTAAAAACTATAGTAGATATTGCAATAAAGCTAGGTTTGGATTATTTGCTGCAAACATATGCCTTCCAGAATTATTTTGAGGGCTTGGTTGAAAACAGTTATGGCATAGAAAGTCTTCTTGGGAAAACAAATGTGCTTGAGAAACAACTGGATCTGATGCTTCAAATACTGGATGAAGGAATAATTGGGTTAAATTCTAATGGAGCAATATGCTTTTTAAATGATGCGGCGGAGAAAATTATAGGAACTATGAAGGAAAATGCTATAGGGAAATATGCTGAAGAAATTATTAACGATTTATCATTTAAAGAAGTGTGGGAAACAAAAAAAACCATTAAAGGAAAAGTGATTAAGCATAAAGGAAATTATCTAGTTTTATCAATTTATCCTATTATCAATTTGGACAGCATTAAAAGCTTTATAGTTTTAATAAAGGAGTTTACAGATACCGAAAAGCAGCAGCACAATCTTAGAAAGCAGATACTTGCTAAAGGGCATATAGCAAAATATAATTTCTGCGATATTATTGGACAAAGTTCTGCTATAAATTATGCTAAAGAAACAGCAAAAAAAATGGCTCTTTCAGATTCCTCCATATTAATATACGGCGAAAGTGGAACGGGTAAAGAACTATTTGCTCAAGCAATACATAACAATTCTAAAAGGAAGGACTATCAATTTATAGCAGTAAATTGCGGAGCCATTCCAGAAAACTTACTTGAGAGTGAATTGTTTGGATATGAGGAAGGAGCATTTACCGGTGCCAAAAAGGGTGGCAAATTAGGCTATTTTGAGCTGGCTCACCAAGGGACTTTATTTCTGGATGAAATAAATGAGCTGGCTTTAAATCTCCAGTCTAAGCTTTTGAGAGTTCTGCAGGAGAAAGAGGTAGTTAGAATTGGGGGAGATAGTGTAATAAGTGTTGATGTAAGAATTATAGCAGCAACAAATAATGATTTGAAAGAACTTGTTAAGGAAAAAAAGTTTAGGAAGGATTTATATTATAGATTGAATGTTTTACCGTTAAATATACCTCCTTTGCGACACAGAAGGGAAGATATTCATTTGCTTATTCAGTATTTAAAAAAACAAATGAATGCGGATTTTGAATTGACAGATGAGGCTTTAGCCAGAATCCAACAATATGATTGGGAAGGAAATGTAAGAGAATTGGGAAATTTTGTGGAACGCTTAATGTATATAGGACAAGGAAGAATAGACTCAAATGATATAAGCTCATTCCTGCCTGAACATACAGTTGTTGCATTCATGACCGAGTCTGAAAAGCGTTTATTGGAAAGCTTTAGAAGGAGTATTTGGGGAAATGATTCAAAACATTTGTTTATAATGGAGGAATTAGAAAAAAGCTTTATAAACAAATGCCGCCTTGGCAGAAGAAGTATATCAAAAATCGCTGTGGAGAAAAATATCTATTTAACTGAACAGGAAATAAGAAATATAATTTCGGATTTAAAGCTATACAAAATGGTGGAGATATCTAGAGGCAGGGCAGGTACGGAAANNCTATTAGAAATAATGAAGCAGATGATGATCATATTCAATAACACATCTTTTTATCATAAAGTTTTCCAAAAACTATCTATGAAGTTGGCATGGATTTTGCATTTATATAAATAAAATATAACATTAATGCTAATTTTAATAATTAATGGAGGTTCTTAAATGAGTAAAATAATAATTACTGGGAACACGTTGACATTAGAAGAAGTTATAAGAGTATGCAGAATGTATGAGCAGGTAGAATTATCAGATGTGGCAAAGGATAAAATATTAAAATCAAGAAAAGTTGTAGATTATTTTGTAGACAATGAAACAGTAGTATACGGTATAACTACAGGCTTCGGAAAGTTCAGCGATGTAACAATAACTAAGGAAGAATCAAAGCTTTTGCAAAGGAATCTGATAATTACACATGCAGTAGGAGCAGGAAAGCCATTTGAGACAGAAATAGTAAGAGGAATAATCCTATTAAGAATTAATAATCTAGCGAAAGGGTATTCAGGAGCAAAATTAGAAACTATACAAACGATGATATCCATGCTTAACAAAAAGGTTCACCCGGTAATACCTGAAAAGGGCTCATTAGGTGCTAGCGGAGATCTGGCTCCGTTAGCTCATATGGTTCTGCCTATGATAGGGCTGGGAGAGGCAGAATACAAGGGAGAAATATTACCCGGCGGGGAAGCCATGAAAAGGGCAGGGATACCTGTAATAGAGCTGACCTCAAAGGAAGGGCTTGCATTGATAAACGGCACCCAGGTAATGACATCGGTGGGAGCCCTTGCTCTATATGATGCCATAAACCTTGCAAAGGCTTCAGACATAGCAGCGGCGCTGAGCTTCGAAGCACACAATGGGGTAACTAATGCTCTTGATAATAGAGTGCATGACGTACGTCCCCATAAGGGACAATCAGACACTGCAAGGATATTGCTGCAACTGCTGGAAGGAAGCAAAAATACAACAAAACAAGGAGAAATAAGAGTACAGGATGCTTACTCGCTAAGATGCTCACCACAAGTTCATGGGGCAAGCAAGGATGCAATAAACTATGTAAAGGAAAAAGTAGAAATAGAAATGAATTCAGTAACAGACAATCCAATAATATTCCCCGAAACATTGGAAGGAATATCAGGGGGAAACTTTCACGGACAGCCAATGGCATTAAGCTTTGACTTTTTAGGAATAGCACTATCAGAGCTTGCAGATATATCCGAAAGACGTCTTGAAAGACTGGTAAATCCGGCTTTAAGCGGACTGCCTGCATTTTTGGTCAAACATGGGGGACTAAACTCAGGATTTATGATAGTACAATACTCAGCAGCATCCTTGGTATCGGAAAACAAAGTACTTGCACATCCTGCAAGTGTAGACAGCATACCGTCATCAGCAAACCAGGAAGACCATGTATCTATGGGGACCATAGCAGCAAGAAAAGCAAGAAGCATAATGGAAAATGCGAGAAGAGTAATAGCCATGGAAATAATGTGCGCATGTCAGGCAATAGACTTAAGAGGGAGCAAAGGTCTTGGTAAAGGAACATCACCTGTATATGACACCATAAGAAAATCAGTACCGATGCTGAAAGTAGACAGACNNCATAAACAAGTGTGAAAGCCTCATAATAAACGGTGAGATAATCAAAACAGCAGAGTATTCAGTTGGGGAGATGTCTTTTTAGCAATATCAGTGGGTATTACAGCATATGTGGAAATAATTATGAAATAGTGCTGCACGATATCCAAAACCCCAACTCATCCATAATTGCTATAAGAAATGGACATATCAGTGGGAGAAAAATCGGCGGACCAATGACAGATTTGGCATTAAAGCTTATGAATGAAAAGTATTATATGAAAAACGACTATGTTGTTAACAGCGGACGAACAAAGGACGGCAAGCTTTTAGCATCTTNNGGATGAGAACCAAGAGCTCATTGGCATGCTGTGCATCAATAATAATTTAACTGATATGATAAGCTACGATAATTATTTGACATAAAGCCATTATCAGTTCAAATGCAGCACCTGAGAGAATGTCGCCCGAAGAAAAGATGGAAATCGTGAAGCAGCTGGAAAGTCAGGGTGTATTTTTACTAAAGGGACCCGTACAAGAGGTTGCAAAGCATCTCAAGACATCAGAAACGACGATATACAGGTATTTAAACAAAACAATATAGTAAAATAACAGAATATATAAAATATTAATAAAAAGTGGGGTAAATAAAATTAAAAATGGGAATTGCAAAACTACAAAATATGGAGAATGCAAGCGGTGGGCGGACTCTTCAATGTTTTGGAAATTGCAAGGGAAAAAGGCTGCTCAGTATTTACGCCCAGCTCGATTGCTGGATTTGGTCCGATACACCAAAGACAAAAAACTCCTCAGGACACTTTGCAAAGGCCTACAACTATGTATGGTGTTACAAAAGTAGCGGGGGAGCTTTTATGCGATTACTATCATAAAAAATTTGATGTGGACACCAAAGGCGTACGCTTCCCGGGACTGATATTCTATGAGATACTGCCGGGTGGAGGAACCACTGACTATGCAGTACACATTTATTACGATGCATTGAAGAGCAAAAAGTATGTTTCATATATTGCAGAAGGTACTTTGATGGATATGATGTATATGCCTGATGCTCTAAATGCCATATCTGCTTTAATAGAAGCAGATGCTTCAAAGCTGAAGCATAGGAATGCATTCAATATTACAGCTATGAGCTTCGCACCAGAGCATATAGCTGCAGAGATAGAGAAGCATATACCCTGAGTTTGAAATAAGCTATGATGTTGATCCGGTAAGGCAAGCAATTGCGGATTCTTGACTGGACTTATTGGATGACACGCAGCAAGGCAGGAATGGGGCTGGGCTCCTAAATATGACTTAGCCTCAATGACAGCGGATATGCTGGCTAAGCTCAAAGAAAAGAATATAAAAGTAATCATATAATGTAATGCCCCATCTCAAACGTATAAAATGAGGTGGGGCATTATACGAGGGATGTTATAATGTTAAAGACAAATATGGATAAGCTGATTATGCAGTCGGTTCAGGGTAAGATGCACCATCCGGTATCAACATTTCCATATAGGATCAGTGCTGTGCGTAGGGGTGTGCAAACTTAAAAGGGGTGTGGAAATTTAGAAGCCGGGATTGCCCGGTTATTTTTATAGAATAGTACATAAACGAAGTCAGATATGCGTGGCAGTATAATTCGGGTGCATATGCCTTGACACCTGTCACCAGGTACCAGGGTGGAGGCAATGCATATACATACTTTGCGTTTAGCACGCTAAGCACCACGGTAACTTCCACAGCACTTCCTCCATTCTATCTTCATAACCAAACGGAAGCTTCAACTATTTATGCTGTTATGTGATACATGCTTCAGCAATAAAACTATGCAGGCGCTGATGCTAATGGCAGCAGTCAGGGCACAGGTACCCCATCCCCATTCCCAAAGCCCCCGAGTGCCAAACATAACGACGACAATGAACTGCGCTAGCGGCATTCCTATATCTCCAACCCCTCCTGCAAACCCTGTGACCAGAGGCAAATCACTGTTATTATATAACTCCGGCAGGATAGCATAAAAGGTACCAAGTCCCCATGATGAGGCGAAGCAAATCAGAAGCACACACAGATAAAAAATTGGGAACGACGACAAATCTAAAAAAATAAAAAGGCAGGAAGCTAAAGCAATCAACAGGGAACCTAGCATCAACACTGTCAAACGTGCTTTTGCTCTGTTCTGCGATCGCAGGGCAAGCATATCCGAAATTTTGCCCGACACTAGACAGGAAATCAAGGTACCCATCAGTGCGGCAGATGAAATTTGGGCGGTTTCCCAATCGCCATACCCTATCCACATGCTAAAAAGCGGTATACCAACCGTTACTGCCTGCAATACATAGGTGGTGGAAAGAAAGGCTAGAATCAACAACCAAACCTGTGGAGACAGAAGCAACCGGAAGGAAGACCTTCGAGAGGCGCTTGAAGAGGAAGTGTGCCGAAAGTCATTTGTTTTTACAGTAATAAGCCAAACAGTGCCGATGGCAGCCTGAATCATAGCCAAAACATAATAAGAGGATTCCCAGCCAAATTTGGGACCTAAAAATCCCGCAATCATGCCGCCGGCTCCACCGCCGCAGTTAAATAGTCCGACAAAAACAGCCGATGCAAACCCTGACTGCGATGGTTGGACTACTTGCATCGAAATCATAATCAAAATTGGGAAAACAACAGCGCCCAATCCCTGCAGAATTTTAAGAAATATAAGTGCTGCTGGAGAAGAAACAGACGGCAAAAATAGCTGTGGAACGATGGCACAGACAAAGGCCAATGCAAAAATCAGATGCAACCTCACCCGTCTGTAAATCGATCCAGCACACATCATAGCTGCTACAATAGCGGCAGATTTTACAGTATCTGCGGTCAGGAGAAGAGCAACCGACAGACCGCTTTTCAAAGACAAATCCACCGCAGTGGCGGAAAATTGTGAAAAGGCAGACGATATACTGCAGCCGGCCAATGCACTGATTAAAACAATATACCATCCCGCAAAATGGAACGGTTTTTTTACACCTTGCGTCTCATTCAATTATCATCCCTACCTTGTCTTAACTTTATCTCATTAACAATGAAGCTACGGTACAAAATAGCAATATTCATGCCAACATATAAATACAAGTGTCAGCCGATTACTATATATAAATATTGCATATATATATTTGAATTTTAACTAATTTTTATATATACTGTTTTTAATAACAGGAGTGATTGTTACCAGGGCAAGGAGTATGAGCAATNNATGAAAAGGCAAACGAACCTAAAATACAATAATTTTGATATGACACTGGAAGAGTGCCGCTTGGTGCTGGATAACATTGACGGACTCATTATTACAAATGAAACCGGAAAAATTAAATATATGTCTCCATCGATTCTAGATCGGATGGACAAACGGATGGGTCTAGACAAGAAAAGTCAAATTGCAGGTCAGCCGGTCTTGCAGCTTCACCCCACCTGTCATATTCCCGCATTTCTAGACAGCGGCCAACGGGAAACCAATACTTACTACTTTACAGCCGGAGTAGCTACTGTATCCCGTATCAAGCGGGTAAACGGTGAAAAACAAGGAATCGGCGCATTAGAATACGATTTCTTTGTCGATGATTACCAGATCCGCAACTTTTTGCTGGAAATCATAAAACTGGCCGACGGCGGACAAATTGACCTGACTGAAAGTATTGAGGAAATCAAAAAACGGTTGTCCAAGCCGGAAATCATCAAGTACAAGATGTCGGGCATTATTGGAAAATCACCTGCCATGAAAGCCATTAAGGAAAAAATCTTCGCAATATCCAATTACAATTCCACCGTACTGATTACAGGGGAGACAGGCAGCGGTAAGGAGTTGATTGCCCATGCGATCCATGATATCAGCCGGCGGGCGCTGATGGATATGGTGGAGGTCAACTGTGCCGCAATACCTGAAAGTTTGTTCGAATCAGAAATGTTTGGCTATACCGACGGCGCATTCACCGGTGCTAAAAAAGGAGGTAAGGCTGGAAAGTTTGAGATGGCTCACAAAAGCACTTTATTTCTGGATGAGGTAGACCAGCTTCCTTATCATATACAGCCCAAGCTGCTGCGGGTGTTGCAGGAAAAATCCATAGACAAAATTGGTTCCCGCATCGTGCCTGTAGATGTGCGGGTGATTGCGGCCACCAATAAAAACCTGAAGGAGCTGGTGAATCAGGGCAAGTTCAGAGAAGACCTATATTATCGGCTGAATGTGGTTAATTTTGACATTCCACCCTTGCGGGAACGGAAAGAGGACATTCCCGAGATGGTACAGCATTTTATCGCCCGATTCAACAAATCCCTGAACTTGAATGTGGAGGGGGTTTCCGATGAGGCAATGCAGCTTTTCTACCGATACCGCTGGCCAGGAAATGTACGGGAGTTAAGTAACATCATCGAACGTGCCAAGACGGTATGTAAGTCCGATATTCTCTCCCAACGGGATTTCCGGGAGCTGGCCGATATATTACAACGAGATGCTTCCTATGAAGATTACGACGGCAGCACGCTGGAACAAATCTGTATGCGTGCGGAAAAGGAAGCAATAGAAAAAGCCCTGGCCTTCTGCAATGGTAACAAGACCAAAGTCGCCCAATTCCTGCAGATTTCAAGACCGGCGCTTTATTATAAGATAGAAAAATACGCAATTGATTCA
>DPSW01000188.1 GCA_003527145.1 Clostridiaceae bacterium
GGCAATCTCTGCCGCTGCACCGGCTACAAAGCGATAATTGACGCGATAAAAGAAGCAGCCGGCCAAATCAATTGATGGGAGGGTGAAAGATGTACAAATATGTAGGTCATGATGTCAAAAGAGTAGACGGCCTTGAAAAGGTCACCGGCTATGCAAAATATGTAGATGATATAAAAATGGCAGGAATGCTCTATGCAAAGATAAAGAAAAGCCCGTACGCCCATGCAAAGATTTTAAAGGTAGATGTATCCAAAGCTATGGCATTGGAAGGAGTCAAGGCTGTAATAACGGGAGCGGACGTGCCTAACAGAGTAGGCCTTTACCTGGAGGACAAAACCTTCCTGGCTGCAGATAAGGTGAGATTTGTCGGAGAAGCGGTAGCGGCTGTGGCTGCCATCAACGAAGAAATTGCAGAAGAAGCAATCGAATTGATAGAGGTAGAATATGAAGAACTGCCCGGGGTATTCAATGCCATGGATGCCATCAAGCATGATGCACCTCTCATACACGAAGACTTGGGGAGCTATAAATATGGTCCTATCTTTTTTCCGAAGCCCGGCACCAACATCAGCAATCACTATAAGATAAGAAAAGGCGATGTGGATAAAGGTTTTGCAGAAGCGGATTATATAATGGAGAATGAATTCTATGTTCCGCATATACAGCACGCCCCTATAGAAAATCACTCTGTAATCGCTTTGACCGAACCCTCCGGCAAGCTTACCGTATGGTCTGCATGCCAGTCGCCCTATGCGGTAAGAAAAGCTTTATCGGTAGCATTCGATCTTCCTCTTCACAAGGTCAGGGNNCGGGGGGAAAGCGGGTACGACTCTGGAAGGCATCACGATACCTTTATCTAAAAAATGCATGGGAAGACCTGTGAAATTGACCTATACAAGGGAAGAAGACATGGTGGGCAGCTTTGTAAGGCAGGGCTGCCTGGCCAGAATAAAGACCGGCGTTAAAAAAGACGGGCGTATAGTAGCGGAAGAAAACACCTTCTATTGGGAGGGCGGCGCCTATACGGAATACGGCGTAAACATCGCAAGGGCAGGGGGCTATGCGTCGACAGGCCCTTATGATATACCCAATGTGAAAGCGGACTCCTATTGTGTATACACCAACCAGCCTGTAGGCGGACCATACAGAGGCTTCGGAATGTCCGAGATCCACTTTGCAATAGAACAGAACCTGGATATGGTAGCCATACAAATGGGTATAGACCCTGTAGAATTCAGAAAGATAAATGCCATAAAAGAAGGCGGCTATACAGTCACAAGCCAGCAGCTTTATAATGTAGGCATAACCAAATGTATCGAGGCTGTAGAAAAGGACATCGAATGGGGAAAGACCAATAAGGCTTCTGCTCCTAACAAGCTGAGGGGCAAGGGGATTGCCTGCATGTACAAGGCCCCTTCTCAACCCAACAACGTTGCATCTTCAGCCATCATCAAGATAAATGAGGACGGCACTGCAAACCTTATGGTGACAGCCATGGATATAGGCCAGGGCTCCGACACTGTTCTGACCCAGATTGCAGCAGAAGTCCTGACTATACCAGTGGAAAAAATCAGCATTATATCCGGAGATACCGATGTAACGCCTTATGAATGGCAGACGGTTGCCAGCCGTATAACCTACTGCGCGGGGAATGCGGTTAAAAAGGCGGCAGAGGATGCGAAAGACCAGCTGCTGAAGCTGGGCTCAATCGGCCTGGGACTTCCTGCAGAATATTTGGAGCTCAAGGACGGATATGTAGTATCTGCTGTTTATCCCGACAGAAAGAAGTCTATTGCCTCTCTGGCCCTTGGCCTGGAAATGGCCGACGGCTCCGGAGTTCACGGGCCTATCATAGGCAGGGGCTCCTTTATACCTCCCAACGTGAGGAACACAGACAAGGAAACCGGTCAGGGCGAGAAGCCGGTCGCCTTCTGGACCTTTGGTGCTCAGGCGGTTGAAATAGAAATAGATATGGAAACCGGCCGGATAGAAGTTATCAAAGTGGCGGCTGCCTATGACGTGGGCAAGGTGATCAATCCTCAGCTTTGCAGAGGCCAGATCGAAGGCGGCATAGTGCAGGGTATAGGATCGGCGCTGCTGGAGCATCAGATAATGGAAAACGGCAAAGTGAAGAATCCTAACTTTGTAGATTATAAGATACCTGCTGTGAGAGATGTGCCTGAGATGGTGGTAAGGATAATAGAAGTTCCTGAAGTCACAGGCCCCTATGGAGCCAGGGGAGTAGGCGAGCCCGCCATGGTGCCTACGGCTCCTGCCATAGCCAATGCCGTATATAATGCGCTTGGCATCAGAATAAACTCTCTCCCGCTGAGCGCTGAAAAAGTTTTGGATGCCATTAAAAACAACAAAAGCGTAAGCTGCAAGATGGTTCAGAACAACAAAGGAGAGGATGGAGAAGGCCAGATAAAATGCGGGATCAACTAAAGCCGGTTTAAAAAATATATTGAAAAAAATATTTGTGCATGCTACAATGGGAAAAGTGCGATATTTTTAAGTCATGTACAGAGATGCTGACAAGATATTAAACTAAGGTTATAGGTGTATATAAAAGCCCTATATTGAATTATTATCTTGTCTGCATCTTGCAGACAAGATTTTTATTTAGATCGCTTCATATAGAAGCTTTCTATATATAAATGGGACGGCTCTGCTGTCCCTGCGCATTATTTGGGGATAATGAAGTAGGGTTATCGCAATACTAATCTATAATAATAAATAAGGGGGTAATCAAATGGCAACAAGCCCAAACACTAACAAAGACACGGCAATCAGAAGAGGCGATCTGCCGTTATACAAGCTCATAATTTTAGGTCTCCAGCACACCTTCACGATGTTTGGCGCTACAGTATTGGTGCCTATACTGACTGGACTCAACATCTCTGTTGCACTGTTTACGGCAGGTATAGGAACCTGGTTCTTCCACTTTGTAACCAAGATGAAGGTCCCGGTGTTCTTAGGCTCCTCCTTTGCTTACATCGCCCCAATAATTCTGGTATCCCAGCAATATGGCGGAATAGCATATGCAACAGGCGGCTTGGTAATCGCAGGACTTATGTATTTACTATTGGCGGTAGCGGTTTACTTTGTAGGGCCTAAGCTTATATACAGCTTCTTCCCGCCCATCGTTACAGGCCCGATAATCATGGTTATAGGATTAAACCTGGCTCCGACAGCTGTTAATATGGCTAAGGATAATTGGCTTTTAGCAGGCATATGCCTTGCTACGGTTATAGCAGTCAGCCTGTTTGCCAAAGGCTTCCTGAAGGTTCTTCCGGTACTATGCGGCTTAATAGTTGGCTATATATCAGCGATAGCAATGGGCTTGGTAGATTTTACACCTGTAGCTCAAGCTGCATGGTTCGGCCTTCCGCCTTTTATACTGCCTAAATTCAGCGGTGCAGCCATATCCATAGTAGCTCCTGTTGCCATAGCCAGTATGGTTGAGCACATAGGTGACGTATTGGCAGTAAGCGCAACAGTAGGAGAAGATTTCGTTTCTGATCCTGGACTGCATAGGACACTGCTTGGAGATGGTGTTGCTACATCCCTGGCAGCAATGCTTGGTGGTCCTGCAAACACAACCTACTCCGAAAATACCGGCGTTTTAGCATTGACAAAAGTATTCGATCCCTGGGTAATGAGAATAGCAGCTTGCTTTGCAATAGTGCTCTCTATGATTCCAAAGTTAGGTGCAATCATATCTACTATACCCGGCCCTGTTATTGGCGGTATATCCATAGTTCTGTTTGGTATGATTGCTTCAATAGGTGTTAGAACAGTTGTTGAAAACAAAGTTGATTTCTCTCTTAACAGAAACCTTATGATAGGAGCTGTCATACTTGTACTTGGAATCGGCGGTGCAGTATTTGATTTCAAAATATTTCAATTAGCCGGTATGGCTCTAGGCGCAATCGTAGGTATAATACTCAATAAGATTTTACCGGAAGACAAATAAATAAGAACAAAATCCAAAATCCTACTTCATTAATCATAAATAAATTAAGACTCAAAATACGTGCTCACGGGCACGTATTTTGATTTGCT
>DPSW01000379.1:0-3863 GCA_003527145.1 Clostridiaceae bacterium
TATTATTCCCCAATTTCATCCCCCTTTCGTTTGTTAATTATATTATATCAATAATTCCAAAAGGTGTAAATCGTAATAGTATAATGAACCCATAAAGCTGACACAGGAAACCGAAATTTAAGTTATAATAGAATTATTATGAGTAATAGAAGAACATTTACACCACAACAAAAATCACAAATAGTACTTGACCTTCTGAAAGAAAACAAAACAATTGCAGAAATCGCCGCTGAGTACGAAATTCACCCTAACCAGCTATTGCGCTGGAAGTCGGAAGCCATGGAAAAGATGCACTTACTCTTTAACAAGGACAGCGATGAAGTCGATAAAATTAAGAAGAAGCACGATGCAGAAGTCGAGGATCTTACAAAACAAATTGGACAGCTGACTATTGAGGTCAACTGGCTTAAAAAAAAATCTGGCCTCAAATAAGGAATATACTGAAAGATGCGCTATGGTTGAGAAGGATAATAAAAATATCTCAGTAAAACGTCAAGGCGAGCTTCTTAGTATAAACCGGACAAGCCTATATTACAAACCAGTAGGAATTCCTGATGAAGAAATAGCTCTGATAAAATTATACTATAAAAGGAGGCATATTACATAACTTAAATTCTAAAAAAATATGTCTTGACAACGGGGTGCATTACACGTAGTCATTGGTTGCAGGCATACCTCTGATATCAATGATAAACTTGTACCTGATACAGTGGCTGCCAATATGCTTGATATGAATCGGTTCCCTGATCAATCTCAAATCAATGAATTAATTCGGAGGATTGATAGTCAAGGAATTGAGCAATTAAAAAACGTACACCATGAAATATTTNNCACAAGGCTTTGTTGTAGTGGATATCAGCTATCTACCGCTTTTTGTGGCGGTGAAAACAAGAATTAAATAATGTTGCTAAATATGCAATGAAGCATCTTGTATATTTATGATATGTATATGTTTAAAACTTAAAAATTTACAAAACATTGAAAAATATACCACCTTTTGATACTATGAAGTCAGGGGTATATTTTATTAGGAAGAAAGCCTAGATTTGAATATCCTAGAGAGGTTTATCCTCTGATATAGAGGGGAAACAACCGAGGGTGTATTTAAAAATAGGAACAAAGGAATATTAATTATAGATGATAGGCACTTACTTTCCTTATTAAGATATATGTATCAAAACCCTGTTAATGCACATATGTGTGGGAGAATAGAAGATTATAAAGATTGCAATGTTATTGAGTGTAGGTGATTAATATGGTAGAAAGTAATCGAGTGGAATTTAAAAAGGAATTAAATGATAGTTTAGAAAAGGAAGTTGTAGGTTTTTTAAACTATTCTGAGGGAGGAGAAATATACATTGGGATCGCTGATAATGGTGCAGTTACAGGTGTTGAAAACTCTGATGACATTCAAAGAAGAATAGTAGATAGAATAAAAAATAACATATATCCTTCTACAATGGGACTATTTGATGTAATAACTGCCAATATGGGAGCTAAAGATGTTGTTAAAATAATAATATCAAGTGGCCCTGAAAAACCATATTATATTAAANNAAAATATGGAATGTCTCCGAATGGATGTTTAATAAGAGTAGGCACTACTGTACAGCAGATGACCATGGAAATGATTGATTCTTTATATTCTAAACGTATTAGAAATTCACTTGGAAAACTTTTATCACCTAGACAAGATCTAACATTTAAACAACTTAAGATTTATTATGAAGAAAATGGATATGATTTGAATGATAAATTTTTAAGTAATTTAGAATTATATACTGAAGAGGGTAAGTTTAATTATGCAGCATATTTATTGGCTGATGAAAATGGTATCTCTATGAAAGTTGCAAAGTACTCAGGAGTTGATAAAGTTGATTTAATTGAGAATGCAGAATTTGGATATTGTTCCTTGATCAAAGCAACCGAAAATACACTTAATAAATTAGATATAGAAAATGTCACAAAGACTGAAATTACATCAACTGTAAGGAAAGAAAAGCGTCTTGTAGATCCTACTGCATTAAGAGAAGCTGTAATAAATGCAATAATCCACAATGATTATTCTAATGGAATTCCTCCGGTTTTTGAAATATTCTCTGATAGATTTGTTATTACATCATCAGGTGGTTTGCCCCAAGAGTTAAGCCAGGAAGAATTTTTTGAAGGCATATCAGCCCCAAGAAACAAGGAACTTATGAGAGTATTTAAAGATGTTAAATTGGTTGAGCAACTAGGTTCTGGTGTTCAGAGAATATTAAAGATATATGACAAAAGTATATTTAAATTTAGTCCTAATTTTTTAAAAGTTAGTTTCCCTATAAAAAATGTCGGAGACAATGTCGGTGAAAATGTCGGAGACAATGTCGGAGAAAAAACGATTAAACTCAATAAGACACAGAAAAATATTCTTAGTCTTATTAATCAAAATAATTATATAACTCAAGCAGAGATAAGTATAAAATTAAATAAAACTACTAGAACTATAGAAAGAAATATGAAAAAGCTTCAAGAAGAAAATATTATTGTTAGAGTTGGTTCAGATGCAGCTGGATATTGGAAAATTGTCTAAAGGTAGATGCGGTGCCAGGCCGCCGTTGTCCTTTGATTCCAACTCTTTTGAGCTTTCTGCCGATATCGAAGCACCTGCAGGCATGATTTCATATCTTACTCCATAGGTTTTCGCTATGCCGTCGATGATGCTTACGGCACTGTCATACATATCTTTATTCAGCTCATCTGTTTCTCTGCGGAATTCGCATCAGCCCTGCTCTGGATATCTATGAATATCCCGCCTTATAGCTATCAACTCATCCCTATAATCATCGATAAAATCAAGCTTCATAATCTCACCCTCTTTCATCATACAACAAATGCAAGGTTCAAGCCAATATTCATATTGTATATGGCTATAGCTATATTATATATGCAATTTATATGAAAAGGTTTATAATTAAATTGGTATAATATACCTGATTATTGACTTAGGGAATACTCCATTTATATAGAATAATTGAAGACGGGGGGATGAGCATGATAAATCAAATAGGGGAAGTCAAAAGGACGGATCTGGATTTGCGTATTGAATATCTGGGCTTAAAGACAAAGATATACCGCATTGAAGATGAGAGATTTGTTATATTATGTGAGGATTATGAGGGGGATTTTGAAAAGCTGAAGGAGTATTTTGACGATAATATCCGTCCCATATGCTGTTGGGTTGAATTGACTTTAAAGGAGCCGGAGAATTATAAAGAAATGATAGAGGGCATTGCTTTAGATGATATAACAAGCAATTTTCAAGGCATATGCCTGACAAAGCCGGATATAGACAATATGCTCACCAGCAAGTTTCACCATATCGATTTTGCAGATATATCGGCTGTACCGGGACAGNNATAAAACAAAGGATGAAGATATAGCTTTGCTGGAGGATTTTCTGTCTAAAATGGAGCTGAGCTTTGAAAAGGTCGTCGTAAGGAAAGAATCGGATGCTTCCAGGGAAGATGAAGAGCCGGAGGGCAAATGGAAAAACGGGCAAAGCCCCTATTACAGTGATCCCATATATTGCTTCACAGATAAAAGCTTTCCCTTCTCGGTCAATGATGCAGACTATTGGTTTTCCAATGTGGAAAAGATATATCAGGGAAAGATAGACCGAGACGAGCTTCCCTTTTTTCACCCGGGGGAGACCAAATGCTATTTGGATTTCACGGGCTTTAAAAATGTTAACCTGAGAAATAATATCCTGCTTTATGATAAGATCTATCTTTCGCTGCCCATCGAAAATAATCTGGAAGCATTTCTTGAGCATCAGAATATCACAAAAAATGAATTGATCGAATTGGTGGAGAGGGAAAAAG
>DPSW01000379.1:3881-5165 GCA_003527145.1 Clostridiaceae bacterium
AGGCATATAATCACAAGAATAATTCCGTAATCAGCAAGAGGGGGATAAATGCCCTGATAGCTTGCTATATGGCAGAGGTGGAGAAGTCCTATTGTGCCGACTATCCCGAATATAGGGAGATGATATATGAGATACATCCATATCTGAAAAATACAGAGGATGAAAAAGCAATTCAGATGGCAAAGTTTATGGCCTGGCCCCTTACCGCAAAGCTGGAGAGCTTTAAGACATTGAATCAATGCAGCCCCATGGCGATNNTGGGGTAAATACGGTATTAGAAGAGATGCTTCATTCATTGGAAAAGACCAATGAGCTTTCTTTTGAATTTGTGGTCAACTCAGGCAGCATACATATAGCTACCGCTTTGCAGGCAACATATTTCCCCTTTAATGAAGAAAGGGAGGGCAGCAAGTATTCCGACAGCGGGGTATCGATCATCCTTGCAAGCCTGCTCAACAGCTACTACTATTCCTCTCCGGAGGATATGGAACAGATAAAAAAGGTGTCGGAGATCAGCAGGAGGGAAAACAACTATATAAACCTGTTGAATTGCGATAATACGGTCAGCATCACCAGATTTGCAGATAAAGCAAAAACATATAATACGGCAACTGAGCTTGCAGGTATATTGGCGAAGCTGGAGCGCATGGATGAAAAGGAGCGCAGGGAGAGGATCAGCGGCTATAATTCGCTTCTATGCGATATTGCAGAGATCCCGGATAAGGAAAGATGGAAATGCCTGAAATATTTCTTGGGTGCGGCGGGCCTTATTCCGATCTTGCCGCCTCCTATTTCAATGGGTGTTGCCCTTGCTGATCTGGGAGTAACGGCGCTGGATAAAGCCTTGTCAAAGAGAAAGGAGGCTGAGAAAACGCAGATTGCTTATAAGATTAACAAAGCCACAAAAGAAAAGCCGGATAAAGAGCTTGTAGATGATGTCTATATATTGGATAAGATTGCGAGAATTGCGAAGCTGCAGTAACCAGGGAGACGTTTCTCCCGGCTCCTCAGGCATTCATGCGGCATTTGCTTATATATTCGGATGTTTTGTTCTTGGACTTAAGACTATTCTCAACCTGGATTGGTGATAATTTAAGTGCAACGGCAGCTAAACTTGTAGTGGCATTAGTAGCCGGATGTATGAGCTTTTTCTCAAGCACCCTTGGCGTTGTAGGCCCCACACTTATACCCATGATTCCGAATATTTCGGGTGCAACCGGTGTGAGTGTCACAGCATTGGTATCCGCTATAATGATCGGCGGACATTTTGCAGGAGTATCACCT
>DPSW01000245.1 GCA_003527145.1 Clostridiaceae bacterium
GGGCTGGCAAATAGGAGGCGCATCCTGTGATTATGAACGAAGTGAAGAATATTTTCAAGAAAGAGGGCAGCCCTATGTGTCTGCCCTTTAGTTTGACATTTATAGGTGCAGAGCATAGAGATAACAGGATATCAGCTATGTCAAACTCTGTTATTTTTTTATTAGAGTTTATCAAGTTTGTATGATATATCCTTCTTTCTCTATAAACTTTTCTTTGGCAACAAGTCTCTGTTGTCCCCCACAGTTCATTTGTTAAATCCAATTTGCAAGTTAAACCTGTTCAGAATTTAACTAAATAAACATTTTTGCAAGGTTAAAAAACATATTTATTAACCTTGTATTTTCCATTGCCTTTTTTAAATGATAATACTTGCAATAATAATTAATTTCTATCTATGAAAGTGAGGTGAAGGGTATGGAAGATAGACCTGCTGGCAGAGACGTCTGCCATGCCTTCTGATGCCTGAATAACTATATCGGGAGGGTAGCATTAAAATTTTTTAGAGTGGGACTGCTATAGCTGTAGTATTGACTACAGGCAAGAAGACCTATTTTGGTCAATTAAGTGGTAAAATGACTGGCGAGAGATCTATGACCAGCTTTGACAAGGGTATAAACCAATATACTTGGCTTATGATAAAGTTTATATTCATAATGGCTCCTCTTGTGTTTCTAATTAACGGTTTGACTAAAGGAAACTGGTTTGAATCATTCTTATTCGGCATTGCCGTTGCAGTAGGATTAACCCCTGAGATGCTTCCTATTCAGGTTTTAACTAATAATCTGCTGTATGATATATCACAAACTACCATTCCTACAGATTCGGTAGACGAAGAATGGATTGCAAGGCCAAGGAAATGGGCAGTTGATGAAATTAAGAGATTTATTTTGTATATTGGACCGATTAGTTCTATATTTGACTACGCAACTTATTTCCTGATGCTATATGTATTTAAAGCCTGGAACAATCCTGCATTATTCCAGACAGGATGGTTTGTTGAGTCTTTGTTTACACAGACATTAATTATCCATGTAATAAGGACAAACAGGATTCCGTTTATTCAAAGCAGAGCAAGCAGGCCGCTTATGGTAACCTCAATCTTAATAGTATGTTTTGGAGCTTTTTTAGCTAACTCAACTTTTAGTAGTGCTTTTGGGTTTGTAGAACTTCCCTCAATGTACTGGGTTTTTCTGATTCTAATCCTGTTTTTCTATGTTGCCTTAACTCAAGTAATCAAGATGTGGTACATCAAAAAGTATGGGGTACAATAGCAAAGCAGGAATAAATAACAATATCCAATTAATATATAGTAATAGTCATAAAACTATTGAAAAGCATCATAGTTATATGGTAAAATTAAATAAATCTCTTTGCACTGCATATAAATCTACAGTACAAACTGAGCAGGCGATGAACCTATAAAAAGGTCATGGGGCTGGGCCGTAGACAAACGGCAACAGATGGATTACTCAAACATCTGTGGGACAGTAATATGTTCCATGGATGTTTTNNCAAAGCTGACTTTATGAAGTGCCATAGAGCTATCTTAATAATGCCGGAAGGCATAAATGGAGGTAACCTTTATGACAGAACACAAATCAAACATGCAGGGCTTGACTAGTGTTGAAGCCCGTAAACGTCAGGAACAGTACGGGAAAAACGAACTGATTTCTGAGAAAAAGGAAAACTTTTTCCTCAAAGTATTTCACATCATTTGCGAACCCATGTTTTTACTGCTGATTGTGGCTGCAGTCATCTACTTTATACTTGGTGAACCTCGTGACGGTGCAATAATGCTAATTTTCGTTGTCGGTGTCATCAGCATTGATGTTATACAAGAATGGAAAACCGACAAAACGCTAAAAGCATTAAAAGACTTATCCGCACCTCATATTAAAGTTATTCGTGATGAAAAAGAAATTTTTATTGCTAGCGCTGATTTAGTTCCTGGCGATCTCATGCTGATTTCTGAGGGTGTAAAAATCCCTGCTGACGGTGAGATATTAAAGGCGAGTGATCTGTGCGTTGATGAGTCCTCACTGACGGGTGAAGCTGAAGGTGTTTGGAAAACCACCATTGATAATGCAGAACCTTCCACTGATTACTGGCGCAAAGATTATTGCTATGCCGGAACATTAGTAACACAAGGAAGTGCATATGTGTTGGTAGATAAAATCGGTACNNCACCTCTGCAAAAACAGACCGGAAGCCTGGTCAAGCTGTGCGCTGGTATCGCTGCTGTTTTATTTGCAGCTGTAGGATTTGTTACTTGGCTTAATATTCCTGACCATACGAATAGTGATCGGTTGATTGAGAGCATTCTCTCCGGTATTACACTTGCCATGGCAATGATACCAGAAGAATTTCCTGTAATATTGACTGTATTCCTTTCTATGGGAGCATGGAGGCTTGCCAAACAAAAGTCTCTAGTGCGCCGCTTGCCATCTGTTGAGACCTTGGGTGCCGTTTCGGTACTCTGTGTAGATAAAACGGGAACTATTACGATGAACCAAATGACGGTTCGTGATACCTGGGCAATTGATAGCGACAATATGAAACTATGCGAAACTATGGGGCTTGCATGCGAAACGGATGCATATGATCCTATGGAAAAAGCAATGCTTGTCCATTGTGATAAATTAGGTATTGCCGAAGAACATCTTTTTAGCGGTTCATTGATTACAGAATATGCTTTCACTAATGAATTGAAAATGATGGGGCATGTATGGAAGCATGATGATGAAATCATCATTGCAGCAAAAGGTTCTCCTGAAAGAATTCTGACTATCTGTAAAATCAACGATACCCAACGTAAAGAAGTTGAAGCAAAAGTTATTGAAATGTCAAAACAAGGTCTAAGAGTGATTGCAGTTGGAATGATGAAGCCCGTAAATGAAGATGATATTCCTGCTGGAATTACTGATTGTACGCTCACTCTTTGTGGCTTGATCGGGCTTGCTGATCCCCCAAGGGAATCTGTCAAAGAAGACATCAGGCAGTGTACAAAAGCTGGTGTACGTGTTGTTATGATCACAGGCGACAATGGTATTACCGCAAGCAGCATTGCAAAGCAGATTGGCATGCCAAATAGTGATAATATTATCACAGGTGATGAGCTTAACAGTATGACGGATGAAGAATTGCGGGAGCATGTCAAAAAAGTGAGTATTTTTTCCCGCGTGGTACCGGAACATAAAATGCGTATAGTTAAAGCATTCAAAGATAATGGGGAAATCGTTGCTATGACAGGCGACGGTGTAAATGATGCGCCGGCTTTGAAATATGCAGATATCGGTATTGCTATGGGCAAGAGAGGCTCGGAGGTATCACGTGAAGCTGCCGACTTGATTTTGATGGATGACAACTTTTCTACCATAGTTAAAACCATTCGGGACGGACGGCGCATTTATGACAATATAAGAAAAGCGGTAGGTTATGTGTTCACTATTCATATTCCAATTGCTTTTTCTTCTCTGTTGGCACCGTTAATGGGGATTAGCCCTGCAAACTTGTTTTTGCTTCCTCTCCATGTAGTATTGCTGGAATTGGTTATTGATCCTACTTGTTCAATAGTGTTAGAGCGTCAGCCCGCGGAAACTGATATCATGGATAGAAAACCTCGGAACCCGGAAGAAAAACTTTTGACGGCAAGAATTTTGTTTAAGAGTGTGCTGCAGGGCATTGTGATTTTTGCATCGTCCTTCGGAGCTTATTATTCAATACTCTCGCAAAACCCTGATAATGCTGTTCTTGCTCGTACTGCAGGCCTTGCAATTATTATTCTCGCCAATTTGTTCCTGGTACAGGTCAACAGCTCTGACAGAAACTTTGTGTTTCAGTCTATAAAGCATCTTGCAAAAGACAAGGTAATGTGGGCAGTCAATGTCGGAACAATAGCAGGAATTCTGGTGATACTGTATACTCCGATGTGTGGAATCTTAAAGCTTGCACCCCTTACCGACAGACAATTTTTCACAGTTTTTGGCATTGCGGCTGCATCTGTATTGTGGTATGAGTTTGTGAAACTTGGCAAAAAGCTGATATTTAAATAGGAAACGGAGAACACGGATTTACGCGGAATCTTGCACGGATTAACAGGTAGTGAAGA
>DPSW01000330.1 GCA_003527145.1 Clostridiaceae bacterium
CAAAAAATCTTTGGAAGAGGTGACCAGAGATATACAGCAAGTAGCAGATTTAGGATTTAAAAAATTCCTGCTTCTAGATGATAATATCTTCTCTGATAGAGAATATTTACTGGAGCTGATGAAACATATAAAAAGCATGAATATGTCCTGGATGAGCCAGTGCGACATCAGAATAGGAGAAGATGACGAATTGCTGAGAATCTGCGCTGACAGCGGCTGTACCACCTTGAGCTTTGGTCTTGAAAGCATTTCTAAAGAGAGCTTAAAGGCTATGAATAAAGGCTGGGCAAATCCGTCTGATTATCCCAGGTTGATCAGGAATATACGGTCCCATGGCATTGATGTATCGACGGAAATGGTCATTGGCGGAGAAGGAGACACCATTGCTTCAATAAAGGACACAAAGGAATTCATTGNNCAAAATAGGGGTACCCAGGTTTTATATATTGACCCCCATACCCGGCACAAGATTTTTTAAAGAAATAGAAAAGCAAAAACGTCTGGTCAAGGAGGATATTTACAGCTTTGACGGTACGGAGGCCGTTTATATGCCTGCCAATATGTCGCCTGAGGAGCTTACTGAAGCTTATTGGCAGCTTTATGAATCTTTATTTACCATTCCCTCAATAGTTAAGAGGAATATTTTCCGAAGAGAATTTATCAAAAATCCGGGTAAGTATTTGTTTAACTGCATAGTAAATCTATATTACCGGCATCAAATAAAACAAAGGATTACGCCAAATATCTTTTAGCTATGAGGAGGCAATGAAATGAAAATATTATTGGTAAGGCCCCCGAGGATCAAACAGGCTATAACCCTGAGCGATTTCATGTTTTCAGAGCCCTTGGGCTTAGAGATGATCTATGGGGTTTTAAAGGAGAGCCATAATGTAGAGATTTTTGATATGATGATTGAAACTATAAGTCTGAAGGATAAAATAGAATTATGCAGTCCGGAAGCCGTGGGCATCACCAGTTTATGCATTGATGTAAATAAAGTTCTCGACCTTTGCATTGAAGTAAAAAACGTGGATGATCAGATGCACACCATTGTGGGAGGAACACAAGCATATTTAAATTCTGAAGCTTTTTTTCATGACGCCGTAGATCATATCTTTGAATATACAAATGAAGAAAACCTTATAGAGCTCTATGAAAGGTTAGCTCTAGGGTCAATGAGATCCAAAATCGATGGAGTCAGATCCAAAAAATTTAGTTATGCATCAACAGGAAAGAAAGGCAGAAATGCTTACCTGACGCCTGATAGGTCTTCTACTGAAAAGTATCGTCGTGAATACTCCTACTTTGGCTATCGTCCCGCAGCGATAATGGAGTTTGGTGTGGGCTGTGGGAAAGTTTGTGATTTCTGCTTGAGATGGAGGATTGAAGGCTATGAGGAAGTCTTAATTGATCCGGAACTGACCAAAAGGGATATGGTACAAATTAAAGAGCCTACTATAATGATGATGGATAACGATTTTTTTGCGAGCGAAGAAAAAATCAAGGCATTTCTTAGCTTGATAAGAGGAATGGGTATAAAGAAGAACTTTATAGTATATGGTTCGGTCAAAGGCATAATTTTATATAAAAATGCAATTAAAGAGTTTGTAGAATGCGGCCTGAAGGCTGTCTTAGTGGGCTATGAAACATTTAAAGATGCGGAGCTGGCGGACTACCGGAAAAAATCCACAATAGAGGATAACTATAAGGCGGCCGGAATCCTTGGGGAACTAGGCGTGGATGTTTGGGCATCCTTTATGGCTCATCCGGATTGGGATGCGAATGATTTCAGTGCATTGAGAAGATATATAAAAAGCCTTAAACCCCAGATAACCAGTATCAGTCCCTTGACTCCGTTCCCTAATCTGCCGATGTATAAAAAATATGAAGACAGGTTGCTCTATAATGCAAAGGATTATGAAAAGTGGAGCTTTGGACAAGTGATGATCCGCCCTTCCGCAATGAGCCTGCGAAGATATTATTGGGAACTGCTGGTGACAAATCTATATGTAAATATTTTTGTAAACAAAAAAACAGAAATGATTGACCGATATGGATTGATGAATATAATAAGGATTTTTACAGGCTCTTTAAAGGCTTTTAATAAATATATTTCCTTGATGATCAAAAATTGATAATGATTGAGAGGTGTGGTATTAAAGATGGAGTATGAAATTGAAATTATAAAAAAAGAGCAGCTTCAAACAAGTCTTTGGTCAGGCGGTACAACAACACAGCTTGCAATTTACCCCAAGGATGCTGTTTACAGTCAGCGCAATTTTATTTGGCGCCTGAGCTCGGCACAGGTTGAAGCAGAAGAGTCTGTTTTTACCTCATTGCCGGGTATAAGCAGGATCATTATGATCATTGAAGGAGAATTGCTTCTGGAGCATGAAGGTCACTATAAGAAGGTTCTGAAAAGATTTGATCAGGACTCCTTCAGCGGAAGCTGGACGACTAAAAGCTATGGAAAAGTGGTAGATTTCAATCTGATGATGAGGGAAGGCTGTGAGGGAGATCTGGAAGCCATACATCTGGATGGAGAGGCAACTAAAGCCGTTGACTTCCAAAATAAAAAGGGGTTTTTCCGATGTGTGCAGGCTATGTACTGTGTCAATGGTGAGGTAAGCATCAAAGCTGCCGGGGAAGACAAAAATATTATACATAAAGGAGATATTATAT